>NZ_FR890793.1:43864-78166 GCF_000435935.1 Ruminococcus sp. CAG:57
GGACTGCCCTTAGTAGGGTTAAGGTCGCCCTCACCGAGATAAAGTATCTCTTTTTCAGCACCCTCAGGGATAGCCTCGATAGATTCCGTGTCAGCTACCGCAACGTTCTCTGTTGCAGAAAAATCGTCCTCCGCCTTGCTTGAAGAGTTTGATGAGCTTCCGCAACCCGCTACTCCTGTTGCCATTGACAAAGCCATTACAGCCGCTATGTACTTTTTGTAATTCATAAAATATTCCTCCATAATTCAATATTTTAGCATTAAAGCTGTCCGTATGTAGTTGATGAGTTCATATATTAAATCTTGCTATAATTATACAACACATATAAAGCTATTGTCAATCACCGTTTTAGCACAATTATAAGCAATTTAATTGTACACTTTGCACAATTAAATCCATATGTATTGTTAAAACGCAATATTACAATCAATATAGTTTAAAATATACGCATAAAGTTCAAATATTCAATATGCCCGTTTTGAATGAATATAAAACAGATACAAGAGCTTTTTGTAGAAAACATTAACCAAAACAGCAAAATATGTACAGCATTTATGCAGTTCGTAAAACTTTTTTCATGTAATCGTTTGATGTTTTCAGTGGTACTTGTAATTAGCGAATTATTATAGTATACTTGTTTAAGAAGATTTTTTTACCGAAAGGAAATTGCTTGATATGACAGATTTTGAAAGAAACAAATCAAGGGTGACAGCCAAATATGAGGCTCTCATCAACAGAAAAAACATTGTGTCAGACAGCTACAACGGAATTTATGACAGATACGTTTACCCTGTTCTGACAGCCGCACACGCACCTATTATCTGGAAATATGACATGAACCCTGAGACAAATCCATACTTCATGGAGAGATTGGGCATAAACGCAGTACTGAACTCAGGCGCTATTTATCTCAACGGCAAGTATTACCTTGTTGCAAGAGTTGAGGGCAATGACAGAAAGTCATTTTTTGCAGTAGCAGAGAGCGACAGCCCTGTTGACGGCTTCCGTTTCTGGGACTTCCCTGTTCAGCTTCCTGACACTGAACCGGAGGAAACAAACGTATACGATATGAGACTTACTCAGCATGAGGACGGCTGGATATACGGCGTATTCTGCTCAGAGAGCAAGGACAAGACTTCAAACGATCTTTCTGCCGCTACAGCTCAGGCTGGAATCGTAAGGACAAAGGATCTTAAGACATGGGAAAGACTTCCTAATCTCAAGTCCAAGTCGCCACAGCAGAGAAACGTTGTACTTCACCCTGAGTTCGTTGACGGAAAGTACGCCTTCTACACACGTCCACAGGACGATTTTATCGAAACTGGCTCAGGCGGAGGAGTATGCTTCGGTCTTTGCGAAGACATCACAAACCCTGTTATCTGCACAGACGAAGTTGTTATCTCACCAAGGCAATATCACACAATCACAGAGGTAAAGAACGGTGCAGGCGCAGTGCCTATCAAGACACCAAAGGGTTGGATACACATTGCACATGGCGTAAGAAACACAGCCGCAGGTCTTAGATACGTAATTTATGTATTCGCAACTGACCTTAAAGACCCTTCTAAGCTAATCGCTTCGCCGTCAGGACTTTTCATTGCACCACACGGCAGTGAAAGAGTGGGTGACGTATCAAACGTTGCGTTCACAAACGGCGCGATCGTTCGTGAAAACGGTGACGTGTACATTTACTACGCTTCATCAGACACAAGACTTCACGTTGCGTCAACAACTATCGACAAGCTTATGGATTACACATTCAACACTCCGTCAGACCCACTGCGTTCTGTTGACTGCGTCAAGCAGAGATGCGATCTTATCAGAAAAAATCTCGAATATCTTAACAAGTAATATATCAAACAAAAACAGACGGCTTCTGCTGTCTGTTTTTTTGTACACTAAATCTTTCTTCAAGTCTGCCATATCCGTGCATAAATATTGCACTACCCATGTAGGGGACGTCGAGGGCGCCGTCCCCTACATTTATGCTATGGTTTGTCTGCCGCAAAATTGCTGAGTCCCTTTACCGCAACTTTTTTTATATACCCTCTTGCAATCGTCCACAATCTATGGTATAATTAATTAATAAAAGCACAATATATGCAATATCACGCACAAAATTTTCTCTTAACTAAGGAGTGTTTATAATGAGATGTCCTTTTTGCAACTATGAAGATACAAGAGTAATAGATTCACGTCCAAGCGAGGGAAAAAAGCGTCGCCGCCGTGAGTGTCCGAAATGCGGAAAGCGTTTCACTACTTATGAGGTGGTGGAAAAGCCACAGCTTATGGTATACAAGCGTGACGGCTCGTTTGAGCCTTTTGACAGACAGAAGCTTATAAAAGGCATTCAGAACGCTATCAAAAAGCGTCCTGTCAGTGTTGATGATATGAAAAACCTTGTTGACGATATAGAGAACACCTTTGCAAACAAAATGCAGACCGAGACCACTACAAGTGAGATAGGCGATATGGTGCTTATGGGTCTGAAAAAGCTTGACCACGTTGCATATGTGCGTTTTGCTTCCGTTTACAAGGACTTCTCTGACGTTGATTCGTTCATTCAGATAATCACTGAGCTTTCTGACAAGAAGAAATAAATAAGAGCGTTCCGATAATTTTCGGGACGCTTTTTTCGCACCAAAAAAGCGGACAGCCAAAGCCGTCCGCCATATTTTTTATATTGTATTAAAGCTGTGTATCAACAAAAATTGTATAGATAGCCTTCATTGCAGATTCAAAATCAGCCTCATTCACACCGATGATGATGTTAAGCTCGCTAGAGCCCTGATCTATCATCTTTACGTTTACATGAGCGTGTGCAAGGGCTGAGAATATTCTGCCTGCTGTACCTCTGTTTGACTTCATTGCACGTCCCACAACTGCAATAAGCGCAAGGTCTGTTTCAATATCAATTGTATCAGGGTGACAGTTTCTGTGCAGACCTGACATTATCTCCTGCTCCTTTGGAGCAAACTCTGCCTGATGAACAACAACAGACATTGTGTCGATACCTGATGGCATATGCTCAAAGCAGATACCATTCTTCTCGAATACTTCAAGCACTCTTCTGCCGAAACCAAGCTCTGCGTTCATCATATCCTTTTCGATATTAACTACAGTAAAGCCCTTCTTTCCTGCTATACCTGTGATCGTGAATGCAGGCTTCTGAGATGTGGACTCAACGATCATTGTACCCATATCCTCAGGCTTATTTGTGTTCTTGATGTTTATTGGGATACCTGCTTTTCTTACAGGGAAAATAGCGTCCTCATGAAGTACGCCTGCACCCATGTAAGAAAGCTCTCTCAGTTCCTTATATGTTATGGTAGTGATAGGCTGTGGGTTGTCGATAATTCTAGGGTCGCATACCAGGAAGCCTGATACGTCTGTCCAGTTCTCATAAAGATCAGCGTTTACTGCTGCGGCAACGATAGAGCCTGTTACGTCAGAACCGCCTCTTGAAAATGTCTTGATAGTATCGTTTGGCATTGAGCCGTAGAAACCAGGTATTACCGCATTGTCAAGTGTAGCAAGTCTCTGAGGAAGCACCTCGTTTGTTCTTGCAGAATCGAACTGACCCTGATCGTTAAAATAGATAACATCAGCAGCGTCAACAAAGTTATATCCAAGATATTTAGCAAGAACGATACCGTTAAGATACTCGCCACGGGAAGCCGCATAGTCACGTCCCGCCTTGCCGATAAAGCAAGCCTTGATAGTTTCAAACTCCTTTTCAAGAGAAAGGTCAAGACCCAGATCATTGATTATGCCGTAATATCTTTCCTTGATAGCGTCGAACTCGCTGCTGAAATCCTTGCCCTTTGCAGCAAGATCATAGCAGCCGTAAAGCATATCAGTTACCTTTGTATCGTTTGAAAATCTTTTACCAGGAGCAGACGGCACAACAAATCTTCTTGAGCTTTCCGCTGTGATTATCTCCTTTACCTTTTTGAACTGTTCAGCACTTGCAAGAGAGCTTCCACCGAATTTTACAACCTTTGTCATTTCACAAACCCCTTATAAACTATAGAATTATTCCTGTCTGCGTACTTTTCCCACGCTGACGTTACAATAAATAGTATACCGAATTTGCGAGATTAAGTCAATGTATAAATGGACTAATTTTTATAGTTTTTTTGGTGTATGTTTGTGAAATACGCTTGTATTTGTATGACGGACAACTCATACTTATCTGTCTGCCTATTATCTGTAATGTTCGTCTATCCACTTATCATGTTTTCGTGAAAGAAAGCCCCAGCGTTCTTCAACACAAAATGCAGCGGATAAAACAAGCGGCAAAGAAAGCAGCACAGCCGCAATAATAAGAATAGCCATATTACTTACGTTCACAAGAACGCCTCCCGTCTCGGTTTTGTTATGACTATATTATAGCGTTCCTTACTTAAACAGACCTTAATGCAAAGTGAAAACCATGTGAAAAAAAGCCCCGACCGAAGTCAGGGCTTTTTTCATCAGACTGCTTAAACCGTCACAGCCTGAGTATTATTCTTTTTAAGCACCTCAATAAAATCTTTTTCAGGAACAGGCTTTGAGAAGTAGTATCCCTGAATGAAATCACAGCCCATGCCAAGAAGCGTGTCGAGTTGGTGCTTGTCCTCGATACCCTCGGCGACTATCTGCATATTGAGCTTCTTTATCATCGCCACTGTACTTTCAATGGCGATATGCGCCTTTTCGCTCTTGAAACATTCCCAGACTATTTCCTTTTCAAGCTTGATAAACCTGAAAGGCAGGCTGAGAAGATATGTCATATTTGAATATCCAGTACCATAATCGTCAAGTGCAAACTTCACACCATAGTCGGAAAGGGTCTTGATGTTTTTCTCCATAATGTGCGGAGTATACACCGCCGCAGTTTCCGTTACTTCAAGACAAATAGACGATGGGTCTACCTTGTATCTGTCCATAATGCTGAGAAGCTGCTCTACAAGGTCAGATTGCATACACTGGACTACCGATAGGTTTACCTGCACATATTCGATACCAAGTGAAGTTCCCACGCCTTTCTTTATAAAGCGGCAGGCTTCCTCGAAAACATATTTGCCTATTTTGAGTATCTTGCCGTTTTCCTCAGCTATAGGAATAAATTCCTGTGGAGGGATAAAACCAAGCTTTTCATCCTTAAGCCTAACAAGGGCTTCACAGGAAACTATCTTGTTTCTTGAACTTGAATATATCGGCTGATAGTATACCTCAAAGCCACGATTATCCAGAGCCTTGTCTATAGCATTCTCTACCTCGCTTCGACGTTTGCTGTCATAAAAGTTTATGTCAGTTGCATGAAGAAGTCTTTCGGTTTCAGGTTCACGATGCTTGAACTGCTCGATAAAGTCCACCAGCATATCTGCATTGTCAACGTCCTCAGGGCAGTCGATACGCATAAAGCAGGCTGTTATCAAAGTATCAACAGTACCTATATTCCAGTTTTCAGACAGCTTTTTCCTTATTGCACGATACGTTTCCCCCACCTTTTCAGAATCCTTCGGAAACATAAGAGCAAAGCATTCGTCCTCCAAATAAAATCCATCGCCCAGATTAACAAAGTTATAAAGATAGTCGGAAAAGCTTCTTAACAGAGAGTTGGAAAAACGTCCGCCAAAGGTTTTCATAAACATTTTGAAATCCGGTATCCTTATGAGCAATAATGTAAAATCAGAAGCTGAGGCATATTTTATAGAACACCTATTGACAAAGCTGCTCCAGTTGAGCATTTTCGTTCCTTGGTCTATCATATCGTCCTGACTTTGCAAAGTGAACATTATTAGAAGCATACATACAGACGCCGCAAAGCACTCCACAAGAAGGAGTTTATTGATCATCTGAACAATTACCGCCACTACCGTCATTGAGATAAAGGCTGTTATAGAAGTGACCACCTGTCTTGATAGCATACTTCTATTACCCATTGCGTAAACGATGCCAAATATAAGATAATAAATCGCCACAATGTATGTAAATGGCTGAAGAGTGCCACGATGATAACCACCTTGACTATCCACATAGATGATAAAATGTGTTACAGGCGTCGTAATCACAAGCAAAAGGTCAACGATCATCGGTGTATATAAAAAGCTTTTGAAAAGAGCCGACATCTCTTTATAGCCGTCCGTCAGGAAAAGTATATATATCACAAATAGAAACGGAATAAGATTATGTGTAAAATAATAAGCCGTATGGAAGAAGATTTTAAGCCCTATGCCCCATTCGCCGGTAGAAAACACACTTAAAATATCCAACACAGTTGACAAAGCCGAGTCGCCCACGAGAATGCCAAAGACCTTATTCTTATTGCACGGAATACGCTTCTTGAAATAGAATACAACTCCTGTGATAGCATATATCACAAGGGCACATATATCATAATGGATAATATAACCCACAACGCAGACCTCCCCGTATTGTTATGATAATATTTTAACATAACTCTGTTATGGCTTCAACCGATTTAACAAAAAGTTATAATATTTTTGGTTGTGTGCATAACTTACATATAAATAAAAGCCCGAATTTATGGTTTTTGTCAATTATTATCTATTCGTTGAAATGTTCATTCTTGCGGTTTACTGATAAGATATCATAAACATTTTAACATTATCCTAAAGCTTCACCCAAAAATGAAAAGTTAGAAAAACGATGATAATTTAACTTACGGCAAAAGATTATACATAGTTTTAAATAATTTTTAAATTTGTCGGTTTGACTTGACTAATAAACAATATAGAGTTATACTGAAATCACGGTAAAGATCCTGTCAGAGGACTTGTTATATGCTCGTATTTTGGCAGAGTTTCTGTATATGCCGAAATAATTAGTTCTTACTAATATCTAAAAACAAAACAGGAGGTAATAATTATGTTAAAATGTTTTAAAGACGAGAAATTCTGGTGTGCAGTAGGCGGAGCAGCCGCAGTCATTCTTGGCAAGAAAGTCGTAAAGGCTAAGAAAACAAGAGAGCTTGCCGTTACAGGTCTTGCAAAGGGAATGAAGCTCAAGAGCGACGCTCAGTCAGCACTGAGAAGCATGAAGGACGAAGCATCTGACATCTGCTATGACGCTAAGGTCGAGGCAGGGATAGATGACGAGGAAGAAGTAACTGAATAATGAAAGCTCAGATCGTTTATGACAAGCCCTGCCGCATACGTTTCCGCTGTGGTAGCGATGCTTTCACAAAAGAACTTGAACGGTCGATACATAAGCTTGTTATGTCAAACCCGTGGGCGATCGCCTGCGAAGCTCACTATGAGAACGGCGGAATACTTATACGCTATAAAGAGGGTCACAGAGCCGAAGCTGTCGAACTTGTAAGAAAGCTCAGAGGAAGCGACCTAGCACCTGTCAGCGACAATCAGTATGACACCGAGGAGATAGACAGAACATTCAAATCTGACCTTGCAAAGCTTGTGATGCAAAGATATATAAGAAAAGCTATTCTGCCTGCACCTATAGGCGCAGCACTTATCGTGTACAGCGGACTTAAATACATAGCAAAGGGCGTAAGCGCACTGTTTGACGGCAAGCTTACAGTTGAAGTGCTTGACGGAGCTTCAATAAGCGCTTGTCTTATCCAGAAAAATTACAATACAGCTGGCACTGTCATGTTCCTGCTTTCTGTATCAGGCTTGCTGGAGGATTACACAAGAGCGAGAACAAGAGCCGCTCTTACCGACAGCTTGGCGATAAAGGCAGATCAGGTATGGCTGGCAGGCAAGGACGCTGATACTCTTATACCAATGTCACAGCTTCAGGTGGACGATTGCATAAGAGTGCGCACAGGAAGCGTTATTCCTGTTGACGGTCAGATAACCGAGGGCGAAGCTTACATAAATGAAGCTTCCATGACAGGCGAGCCTCTTGCGGTCATGAAGAGCGCAGGAGCAAGCGTATTTGCGGGAACAGTTGTCGAGGAAGGCTCAGTTGTGATAAAAGTTCGCAAGCTTTCATCCGACACAAAGATAAGCAAGATAATCGAGCTTATCGACAACTCAGAAAACCTTAAAGCAGGGGTGCAGAGCAAAGCGGAGCGTCTTGCGGACTCTATCGTGCCGTACAGCTTTCTTGCCTTTGGTCTTACACTGCTGTTTACTAGAAATGTCACAAAAGCAGTTTCCGTTCTTATGGTGGACTATTCCTGCGCTATCAAGCTTTCAACGCCTATAGCCGTTATATCCGCTATTAAAGAAGCCGCTGATGATGACGTTACGGTAAAGGGCGGAAAATATCTTGAAGAATACGCACTTGCCAATTCTATCGTTTTTGACAAGACCGGCACTCTTACAAACGCTGAGCCTGTGCTTGAAAAGGTAATAGCCCTTGGGGATTACTCCGAGGCGGAAACGCTGAAAATTGCGGCTTGCCTTGAAGAGCACTTCCCTCACAGCGTAGCGAGAGCTATAGTAAAGGGTGCGGCCGATAGAGATATCGACCATGCCGAGGAACACGCCGAGGTGCAGTATATAGTTGCCCACGGAATTTCAACAACGCTTCACGGCAAACGTGCTATCATAGGAAGCAGACATTTTGTCTGCGAGGACGAGGGCATAGAGATAACAGACGAACAGCAGGCTGAGATCGACGAAAAGTCGGGAGCATGCTCAGTGGTTTATCTTGCAGTAGGCGACAAGCTCACAGGTGCGCTCTGCATAAGCGACCCGCCTAGACCTGAAGCTGAGGAAGCTGTTAAACAGCTCAAAGAAACAGGCATAACAAATATCGTGATGCTCACAGGCGACAGCGCAAAGGCTGCCGAGATAACTGCACAGAAGCTTGGCATATCAGATTTCAGGGCGCAGGTTCTTCCTGATGACAAGCACAGATATGTTCAACAGCTCAAAGAGCAGGGTCACAGAGTTATAATGGTAGGCGACGGGATAAACGACGCCCCTGCCCTTGCGGCGGCGAACGTTTCTGTTGCAATGAGCGATGCTTCCGATATCGCAAAGGAAACTGCCGATATCACAGTTCGTGGTGCAGACCTTACACAGCTTGCGGCTATAAGACAGCTTAGCGAAAAGCTAATGCACCGAATAAACAGTAACTACAGATTTATACTGCTGTTCAATTCAGTGCTTCTGCTGTCAGGAGCTTTCGGGCTTTTACAGCCGTCAGCCTCAGCGCTTCTGCACAACGCTTCAACAATGGCGATCTGTGCAAAGAGCATGACTCCTTTAGAGGATAAAAAGCGCAAAAAGAAAAACAAGTAAACAAAATATAAAGAGCGAATGATCGTAACGTCATTCGCTCTTTTTGCATCTTAATAAATGTAACGCTTTTTCTTAAATTACCTAGCAGGTGTACAGTAGCAAATAGAATAAACTGTTATATCACCGTTTTTTGCCGCAGCATGAAGCTGATCCAGCTTATCAAAACCTGTACCAAGCTCCTTTACACAGTCTGCATATGTGAACTTAGCATAGTAATGATCATTCGCTCTGCCTGTTTCGCTAGGCTGAACTCTTGCCCAGCTTGCTCCTCCTGACCAGCTCTGGAGAATAAGCTCAAGCTCGTTCTCTGCACCTGAATACTCAACATAGAAATAGCCATTTGCAGAAAGATACGAAACATCAAAACTGCCATAATTTTTTGAAGTCAAAACTGAAACTGCCTGACCCCATGAGCCACATGATTTTGCACCCCAGAAAATAGATACATATGGATCCTGCTCCGGCTTATCAGGGTCAACAGGATCTACCGGATCAACCGGCTCTGTTGACTTTCCGACAATATACTTAACACTAAGAACTTCGATATCTCCGTTAGCCGCACCAACATGGAAGCGGTCTACTTTAGAGAAATCTGTTGTTCCGAATGCCGCAGCAACATCGTCGTAGCTGTACTTTGCGTATACAATGCCGTCCTTTTCTGTTACCTCAGTTGGTGAAACTCTCGCCCAGTCTGCACCGCCTGACCAACTCTGGAGAATGATCTCCGCCTTGTCTGTGCCGCCCTTGAACTGAACTTCAAAATATCCGTCCTTTTCGATAACTGAGCTGTCAAAGCTGCCGCCCTCCTTAGTTGTGGAAAGTGTAATAGCCTGACCCCAGCCTGATGTCTTTGCCGAGCCTGTGAAGATAACAGTTTCCTTTTTGTCACTTACCTCTCCAGTTGCAGGGATAACCTCTGTCTTTATCACCTTGCCGCAAGTTGTACACTCAGTGTGCTTTGAGCCATTTTCTGTCGCAGTAGCCGCCTTGTCGATTATCCATGCGCTTTCGCTGTGACCTGTCGCAGGGATAGTTTCAGTGTACTTTTCACCGCATGAGCAAGTGTATACCTTTTCGCCGTCAGTTTCGCAAGTTGCAGCCTTTGTTGATGTGAGGGTATAGCTGTGCCTGTGACCGATAGGGTCGGTGTAATCGTCCTTCTTTGTCTCGACGCAGGAAGTGCAGGTGTAGATAGTGTAGCCCTTTTCGTTCTCTGTAGGAGCAACTGTCTCGCCATTTACCCAGCTGTGACCCTTTGCAGGGATAATTTCAGTGTACCTGTCTCCGCAAGTACAAATATAAATTCTCTCGCCCTCTGTTGTGCAAGTAGCTTCCTTTGTTACCTTTGCGGTGTAGCTGTGGGTGTGTGATGACTTAACATTCTTGACAGTGAGTGCAAATGTATCTGTGTTTCCGTCTGAGAATGTGTATGTAAGTGTGTAATTACCATTTGCAAGCGTCTTGAGCCAGCTTTCGTTGAGCATTATCTGACTTCCGCTTGTAGAATAATCTAAGCCGCCTGTAAGCTTCTTGCCGTTTACTATGATAGACTCTACGCTCTTTCCATAAAGCACAAGGTCTGTTCTCACACCGCTTGGAGCATCAGCGTCAAATATGCCTGACTTTGTGGAAAGGTGTGGCTTCTCGATCTGTCCGTCCTCGTAGAAAACAACATCGTCTATGTAAACTGTACCTGTCTTTTGAGCAGAATCTCCGCCCATATAGAACGAGAACTGGTTAAGCTTTGATGTATCAAGATTTCCGCCCGACTGCCAGCTTGGCGCTTTAAAGTCAGCGAATGGTATCTTGATAGTTTTTCCGCCTGCGAAATCAAGTGCTATCTGCGCTTCAAAATAATTGTCGTTTGCGTCTCTAAGCTGAACAGTAAGGCTGTTGCCTGTGCCGTCCCCCTCTACCCAAAGCTCAACGCCTGCAAATGATGAAGCATTTCTTATTGCAATAGGGTGGTTTACTCCGCAGTAGCCGTTTGGCGAGCCGATATCATATCCGAAAGCAAGCGCCTTTGAACCGTTCTTTGCAGCAAGAGAAAGTGAAACTTCATTGCCGCTTGTGTTTCTTGAATAAGACGACCAAAGTGCCTTATCATTTGAATAGCTCTCAAATGTGTCAAGCTCATCAAGGCCTGTGGTGTCGGAAACATTTATTGTAAGCTCCCTATCCTCGCCCTCATAGAAATCGAACTTAAGCGTCACAATGCCTGCTGAAAGCGTCTTGAGATATGCACTTTTAAGGGTCACAGTGTCGCCCGAAGTTGTGTAATCTGTACCCTCTGCGAGTGCTTTTCCATCAGCAACAATGCCTCTGAACTCGCTTGTCTTGCGATCCATGGTGATATCAACATCACTGCACTTCTTAGGGTTTACGTCAACAGAGATTATCTCAGGTGAGATAATAGGCTTAGGGATAGAGCTGTCGCTCACCGTCAGATTGAACTTAGGCTGATTGCCGCCTGTTGTGAGTATCCTGCACGAATACTTTGCAAGCTCCTGCCTTTTAAGATAAGAAGCCTTGATAGTAACAGCGTTGCCACTTATGGTGTAATCGTCTGACGAGAGTTTCTTTCCGCCGACCTCAACACCGCTTATGCTGCCCTCTTTCATAGAAACATTCACCACAACGTTACCTGACTTGCTTCTGTCAAAACTGTATGTAGACTTGTCAGTAGTGTTTACAATGTTCTTCTTTTCCATTTTTGCAGCAGCGTTCATCATAAGAGTTCTTGTGCTGTCCGTCTTTTCGATACCCTCAGGGCCGTAAACGGTGTAGCCGTCATAGTCCTGATAAAGAGTGCCGTCATCAAGATAGGAAGCTATCATCCAATAGTTGAAGCCCTGATATTCGACACCCTCATAGTAGTCCCCTGTTACAATATCCAGCCAATCGGAATAAGCGGCGTCACGCTTTGTTTTGTCTGTAAGACCGAATTCCTCAAAGATAATAGGCTTGTCAGCGGAAGATGTGGTCTGGGCATGGCGCTTTATCCACTCGAGGTCATCATCGCCAAGGTCAAAGCCCCACTGATCAACGTACATATGCGGTGTTCCAAAGTCTACAGTGTCGATAGTCATAAGCTTGTCAAAGTCAACACCGTAGTAGCCTGAATATGCGGAAGACGGAAGATCTTGCCTTGCAGCTTCCTGATAGCCAAGGTTATAAAAGCCCTCGTCGCCAACTGATACCATGTGATAAGGGTCGATAGACTTTACATATGCTGACATTTCCTTTGCCCAGTTATAAAGAATATCGTCCTTGCAGAACTCGTCAACAGTACATCTCGGCTCGTTTGAAAGCTCCCAAGAAAAAACAGCTTCAGAATCCATAAGCTTCTCGCCTGTGTAGTAGTTGGTGTGATTTAACAAAGTCTTGATATAATCCTTATACCAACCCTTGATAGTTTCATTAGTGTAAAAATCGCAGGTGTCCTTTTCGTCCACTTTGCTATTACCAACGCTCTTGCCCTGTGACATCTGATACCACTTTACATACTGACCCATTCCGCCGAACGCTTCCCAATAGTTCGTGAAAGTGATAACAAGCTTCATATCATGTTCTTCAGCCTGCTTGATAATATAATCAAGATGTCTCAGACCGTCCTCGCCCTCGTTCACAACAGGCTTTCCAGCCTCATCGTCCCAATACTGGAAGTAAACTCCGTCCTTTTCGCCCGTTCCGTCATTGTTGCCCTCAAAGGTCTCATGACCAGACTGCGAGTCGATCTCGCCTGTTTTCCTACCAACGTCAAGATTTCCCCAAATTCTTATTACTTTAAGCCCCATTTTTGAAGCGTCATCGAAAACATTCTTTACCTCACTCTTTGACTTATAGGTGAGATAATAGCAGTTCGTGCCGCCGTAATAGTAAGGGCTTCCGTCGCACATAAACTTTGAGCCGTCAGCATAAACAAATCCCTCCGGGTGTGTCGCCGCATACTCCGCATATGCGCTGATATCTGCGAAAGGCACAATACTAACAGCCATTGCAGCAGCCGCCAGAGCCGCAGAAAATCTTCTCATTACTCCTGTCATAACCATACTCCTTTTTCATTACTTTAGCTAATTTTTGATTAATTTAGCTTGCCGAATTATTGCATTTTTACTTTATCACAAACTTAATTTAATGTCAATCTCTTAAAACGATTAAGCAAGCAAGTTTTTAAAAATCAATGTTTTTGACAAATAAAGAAGTGCAAACTTAGTGAATTGTGCTATAAGTAATCATCATTTTATATTATTTTTGTCTTTCATTACCAAAGAAAATAATAGTTAAAAAACGTTTACATTTCATATTAACATCAAACGTTTAAGATAAACAAATTAACAAATGCAATTTACACACAAAACAAAGCCGGGCATATCATTTCAAAATGATATGCCCGGCTATACAAAAAGATATTCAATACACTTACCATGCATAAAAATGATCCCTATGTAAACATAAAAAAACACCTATCCAAGTGCCACATCAAGTATCATCATAAGCACAAAGCCCAGCGCAAAAACTATCGTTCCAATATTGGAGTGTGGCTTTTCCGACATTTCAGGTATAAGCTCCTCCACCACGACATAAATCATAGCACCTGCCGCAAAGCTTAGAAGATACGGCAAAACAGGGATTATAAACTGTGCCAAAAGTATCGTCAGCACAGCCCCAACAGGCTCGACAACTCCCGATAAAACGCCGTAAACAAAGGCTTTTCCCTTTCCCATACCCTCCGAACGCAGTGGCAAAGATATTATCGCACCCTCTGGAAAGTTCTGTATTGCGATACCGAGGGATAATGCCAACGCACCAGCGGCGCTTATGGCATGATGGTCAGCCGCCCAGCCTGCATATACAACGCCAACAGCCATTCCTTCGGGGATATTGTGAAGCGTCACCGCAAGCACAAGCATGGTAGTTCGCTTGAAACCGCTTTTCGCTCCCTCAGGCTCGGTGGCATTCATGTGAAGATGCGGTATAACTCTATCGAGAAAAAGAAGAAAAAACACTCCAAGCATAAATCCAACTGCCGCAGGAACAAACCTCAGTCTACCCATTTTCGCTGATTGCTCCATAGAGGGTATTAGCAAGCTCCACACGCCTGCCGCCACCATTACTCCTGCCGCAAATCCTGTCAAGGCTCGCTGGACAAGATAATGCAGATTTTTCTTCATGAAAAGCACACATGCCGCACCAAGAGATGTACCCAAAAACGGTATCAGAATGCCTTTAAAAATAGTCATGCTCATTGTTCTTCACTGATATGCTTCTTCAATGCCGCAAAGCTCTCGTCAGACAAAACGTGTTCTATCTTACAGGCGTCATGTTCAGATATTTTTCTGTCAACTCCAAGACTTACAAGCCACTCTGTCAATACAAGGTGCTTTTCGTAGATCTTTTCCGCAACATATCTGCCGGCATCAGTTAGAGTGATAAAACCGTTTTCGTCCATTGTGATGAACTTTCCCTCACGAAGTATCTTCATAGCGTTTGATACGCTGGGTTTTGTAACATTCAGTTCCCTCGCAACATCAATGCTCCTCACCTCGCCGTTTTGCTTGTTCCATAAAACGAGTATCGTCTCCAGATAGTCCTCCCCAGACGTGTGAATGTTTCCCATTTGTATGCCCCTTTCTTTGTTAGCTATAGCTAACTTGCTTCTATAAAATTACTGCACGCCACGAAGCTAAGCCTATCGAAACAAAATGCCTTTTCACAAAAAGCTTTTTGCAAACTTAGCCGCACCCTTCTTGTGCAGTATCAAAAGTATAGAACATCAGTTAATGTATACTAACTGATATTTATTATATCACAGAAAATATGTTTTGTCAAGCAAACAAAAAAGCCGTGACAGACCTTTTCATCTGCCACGACTTTGTGCATAGCTATTTACTTGAATCTTGCAAAAAATCCTTTTTTCTCATAAGGCTCTCTTTCAGCGGAAATAAAAGTGTAGCCTGTTTTCTCAACTGCTTCTTTAAGCTTTTCATCAGGGATATCCTCATCAACTATAGCCACAGTTTCGCCCTTTGCATGGGAAGAGCTTACCTTTTTCACCTTGAAATTCTGCCTGAAAGTGTCATTCATATGCGATTCACACATTCCGCACATCATTCCGTCTATTTTTACAGTTATCTTTTCCATTTCTGACCCTCCAATGCTTAATAGGTTAGAACTTGCTAACCATGCTTATTGTAACACAGCCTATAGCTTTTTTCAAGTCAATAATGTAAATTTTAATCTGCCGTTTGTCTGTTGTTCTCCGCAAGAAGATAATTCTTCACTTCCCAAAGCTTTTGAGAAAGGTCAACATAATAAGTGTGCGGATTTTCAAATCTTGTAATCTCGTCCCAAAGAGTGTCTATCTCAGATGCCGCATACTTTACGATATCCTCATATGCAGGCTTCTTGTATACGCACTTGCCGTCCTTGAATATCTGCTGTTGAATAGGCTTTGCCTCAAAGTTTTTGACGACCTTTTTCTTCCATGTAAACTGTGGGTCAAAAAGCGTAAGGGGTCTGCTTTCATCTATCACCTCGTCATGAACACACAGCAGGTCAGCCACAGCCTTGTGGTTATTCTTATCATAAATTCTGTAAAGCTTTTTGAAGTGCGGAGTCGTTATCTTCGCCACATTTTCAGAAATCTTTATCTTAGGCTGAATATTGCCATCATCGTCCTCCACAGCCGCAAGCTTGTAAACTCCTCCGAAAACAGGCTCGCTCTTTGCGGTGATAAGTCTTTCGCCCACTCCGAACATATCCACCTTAGCGCCCTGATATATCATATCTCTTATAAGATACTCGTCAAGGGCGTTTGAGGCACATATTTTGCAATCAGGATAGCCTGCATCATCGAGCATTTTTCTTGCTTTCTTGGAAAGATAAGTTATATCTCCCGAGTCTATCCTTATTCCCACAGGTCGGCAGCCCATAGGCTTCAGCACCTCGTCAAAAGCCTTTATTGCGTTAGGCACACCGCTCTTCAGCACATTATAAGTATCCACAAGCAGAACAGTGCCATTAGGATAGCACTTACAGTAAGTCTTGAAAGCTTCAAGCTCGCTGTCAAACATCTGCACCCATGAATGTGCCATTGTACCTGTTGCATTGAAGCCGAAAAGCTGGTCTGTGATAGTGCAGGCTGTGCCTGAGCAACCGCCTATGCCTGCGGCTCTTGCACCGAGTATGGCAGCGTCTGCACCATGAGCACGTCTTGAACCAAACTCAGATACCGCCCTGCCCTGAGCCGCCCTTACAATACGGTTAGCCTTTGTTGCAATAAGTGTCTGATGATTTATGCAAAGCAGAAGATAAGTTTCCACAAGCTGAGCCTGCACCGCAGGTGCTCTCACCGTTATGATAGGCTCGTTTGGAAACACCACCGTACCCTCCGGCACAGCAAATATATCTCCTGTGAAGCGGAAATCCTTAAGATATTCAAGGAAGCCTTCGTCAAAAATGCCCTTTGAGCGCAGGAACTCTATGTCCTCTTCGTCAAAATGCAGATTTTCGATATAGTTTATGACCTGCTCAAGACCGCAGGCAATGGCAAATCCGCCACCGTCAGGTATCTGTCTGAAAAACAGGTCAAAATAAGATATCTTTTCCTGCATACCGCTTACAAAGTAGCCGTTTCCCATTGTCAGCTCATAAAAATCGCACAGCATAGTGTAATTGAATTTGTCCATTTTGCTCTCTCCTTTTCAGCTTATAACAAGAGGGACTAATGTCCCTCCTTGCTGTTTTACAATATTATATCACGCCACAGGTGCAAAAGCCTGAACTAAAGCGCAAACTTTTCTGAATATTCAGCCAGCAGCTTCTCGTAATAGTCAGGACCGTTTCTGTGAAGCTTATCAAGATATTCATGCTTTTTAAGGCTGTTGTATTTCTCTTGGTTTGCAATAAGATAGACCGCAATATTTGAGCAGTGGTCTGATATTCTCTCAACATTTGTGAGTATATCAAGGAAGTTCACACCCACCTCGATGTTGCAAAGACCATTCTTAGACCTGTCGATATGAACAGCCTTAAGCTCCTCAACAAGTCTGTCTACTACTTCTTCAAGTGGCTCGATCTCCTTGAGAACGTTCATATCCCCTGTCTTTGTGGCTTCGATAGCAAGCCCGATTATCTCCTGAATGGCGTTGCACACAACGTCAAGCTCATGCTTCGCCTGCTCAGAAAAACCGATCTCCTTTTCATAAAGAACATCCGCAGTTTCATAGATGTTTATAGTATAGTCGCCTATTCTCTCATACTCTGAAATAAGGTGGAAAAGCGCAGTAACAGTTCTCGACTCATCCTCGTTCAGACCGCAGTCGTTGAGCTTTATAAGATATGAACCTACTCTGTCCTCAAGCCTGTCGATAAGCTCCTCACGCTCTTTTATCTTGTCGATAGACTTAAGGTCATACTTGTCATAAAGCTCTCTTACTGATATGAAATTCTTCTGTGCCAGCACGCCCATTTGAACAACTGCCTCTGTAGCCTGTGCGATAGCAACGTTTGGAGTAACAAGAAATCTGTCGTCAAGAAGATCCTCCTTAGTGAAAGTATCATCGTCCTCAGCGTTCTTCTTATCTCTGATAGTCCATTCGGCAAGCTTTTCAAGCACTGTATAGAACGGCAGAAAGATTATAGTTACCACAACATTGAAGATAGTATGGAAGTTTGCGATGCTTCCCGTTGTAAAGCTCTTATTCCAGAACGGAAGTCCTATTGTATACTGAATGATATAAACGCCGATAAGAAAGATTATAGTACCGATAAGGTTGAAATAGAAGTGTATCATAGCGGCTCTCTTAGCGTTCTTTGAAGCACCTATACTTGAAATAAGAGGTGTAGCACAAGTACCGATGTTAGTACCCATTATGATAGGAAATGCAGAAGCGAATGTGATAGCGCCTGACACTGAAAGTGCCTGCAAAATGCCTATAGAAGCGGCTGATGACTGTATGATAGCCGTGAATATCGCACCCACCAATACGCCCAGAACAGGGTTTTTAAGCACTGCAAAAAGCTGCTCGAACTGTGGAAGCTCTGCCAGCGGAGCTATCTTCTCCTGCATAAGTATCATTCCGGTAAAGAGGATACCTATACCCATCATTATCTCGCCCACGTTCTTTGTCTTGTTCTTCTTTCCCACCATTATGATTATAAGACCGATAACGATAAGTATAGACGAGAAGTTAGACGGCTTGCAAAGCTGCAATATAGCAGGGCCGCTGCTGTCGCCCTCGAGGTTTGTGAGCCTTAATATCTGCGTTGTCATGGTCGTTCCGATATTTGCGCCCATGATTATTCCAACTGCGCCCTTAAGCTTCAAAAGGCCTGCGTTTACAAGTCCCACCACGATAACAGTAGTTGCAGATGATGACTGCACCGCTGCTGTTACCAATGCACCGAAAAGTATTCCTGAGAACACGTTTCCCGTCATTTTCGCAAGGACCTTCTCCATAAGTCCGCCCGAAGCCTTTTCAAGTCCCGAACTCAATATGGTCATTCCATATAAAAACAGACCAAGTCCGCCCGCCATTCCGATAATGTTAAAGATACTCAAATCAATTCATTCCTTTTCTTGTTTTTTCCACTGCACAACGTCCGAGCACGCCCCTGCGCACCCCATTACTTACCTTACCTTTACGCCGATTTTACTTAATAAATAAAACAAAGCCAAAGCCTGCACGGATATCCCGCAAGGCTCTGACTTTGATAATTATTTCTTTCCTGCCACCACAAGTCTGTTCATGGCACGTCGCAGTTTCTGCTCCGCCCTTTCAAACTCTTTCTGGCTAGCATTTTCTCTGAGCTTGTTCTCTGCCGCCGCCTTTGCCTTTTCGGCTCTTGCAACGTCTATCTCATCAGCCCATTCGATAGCAGATGTCACCACTGTCACACCGTCAGCAGACACCTTTATAAGCCCTCCCGAAATAGCGGCTGTTCTGAACTCACCTTCTATTTTGATACGGAAAGGAGAAGAAACGATATTTGCCACATATGGCGCATGACCTGCAAGTATACCGATATCACCTGATACGGTCCTCACAATGATCTGCTCAGTATTTCCCTCAAAAAAAGTTTTTTCAGGGGTTATTATCTTAAGATCAAAAGGCGTCATAATCTTTCTCCATAAGTTTTTTACAAATCAGCGCGTGCGGCACAAAATTGCCACATACATTCACTATATACTATAATCCGACTCTTGTCAAGTATTTTTCTTTAAACGTTCTGTTACTACTGTTCACTTTCTGCGATCTGTCTGCCCTTTTCAACAGCCTCGTCGATAGTTCCCACAAATAGGAAAGCAGATTCAGGAAGATCGTCATGCTTGCCCTCGATAATCTCCTTGAAGCCTCTGATAGTTTCCTTGATAGGCACATATTTGCCCTTCATGCCCGTGAACTGCTCCGCAACGGAGAACGGCTGTGACAGAAAACGCTGTATCTTTCTTGCTCTTGATACAGTAAGCTTATCCTCATCAGAAAGCTCGTCCATACCCATGATAGCGATGATATCCTGAAGCTCCACATACCTCTGCAAGATAGACTGGACCTGTCTTGCCACTTGATAATGCTCGTTGCCCACTATCTCAGGTGAAAGTATCCTGGAGTTTGACTCCAGAGGGTCAACGGCAGGATAGATACCAAGTGATGAAATACTTCTTGAAAGCACAGTTGTTGCGTCAAGGTGAGCAAACGTAGTTGCAGGCGCAGGGTCTGTCAAATCGTCCGCAGGCACATAAACTGCCTGAACGGAAGTGATAGAGCCTTTTGTTGTTGAAGTGATACGCTCCTGTAGCTGACCCATTTCAGTTGCAAGGGTAGGCTGATAACCAACGGCTGACGGCATTCTGCCAAGGAGTGCCGACACCTCAGAACCTGCCTGAGTAAATCTGAATATGTTGTCGATAAAAAGCAACACGTCCTGATGCTCAACATCTCTGAAATACTCCGCCATTGTCAGACCTGAAAGTGCAACTCTCATTCTCGCTCCGGGCGGCTCGTTCATCTGACCATACACAAGCACAGTCTTATCGATAACTCCCGACTCTTTCATCTCATAATAAAGGTCGTTGCCCTCACGGGTACGCTCTCCAACGCCTGTGAATACCGAGATACCACCATGCTGATTGGCAACGTTATTTATAAGCTCCTGAATAAGCACCGTCTTGCCTACTCCTGCACCGCCGAAAAGACCTATCTTTCCGCCTTTCAGATATGGTGCGATAAGGTCGATGACCTTGATACCGGTTTCCAGAATCTCGTTTGAAGCAGACTGCTCTTCGTATGTCGGCGGTTCTCTGTGTATCTCCCAGCGCTCCTTAGTTTCAGGGGCAGGCAGATTGTCAACAGGCTCGCCCAGAAGATTGAACATTCTCGAAAGAGTTTCCTTGCCCACCGGAACAGAAATAGCCTTGCCCGTATCAACAGCGTCGATACCTCTCATAAGTCCGTCTGTAGAGCCCATGGCGATACATCTTACTATATCGTCGCCTATATGCTGAGCCACCTCAACAACGAGCTTTTCGCCCTTGTTGTCTATCTCAATGGCATTGAGCAGATCAGGCAAGCTGTCCTTTTCAAAGTGGATATCAACTACCGCACCAACTATCTGGACTACCTTGCCTATGTTTTTGCTTTCCATTTATTTACCACCTTTCAAAAAGGGATATAAGCTATCATCATAGCCGTCACATCTTTTAAATACTATCTTCCGATAGTTGCCGAGCTTATCTCTGTAAGCTCCTGAGTTATCTGCGCCTGTCTTGCTCTGTTGTAAAGAAGCGACAGATTGTCTATCATTTCTCCTGCGTTGTCCGTTGCAGACTCCATTGCAGTACGTCTTGCCGCCTGCTCAGAAGCGTAAGAATCCACTATCGCAGAATAAAGCATACCGCCTATATACTGCGGTATCA
Source organism: Ruminococcus sp. CAG:57 (assembly GCF_000435935.1). NCBI lineage: Bacteria > Bacillati > Bacillota > Clostridia > Eubacteriales > Oscillospiraceae > Ruminococcus > Ruminococcus sp. CAG:57. Next base: position 65,009 of record NZ_FR890793.1, read on the forward strand.
TACCGTCAAAGACCTCCTCAGGGGACGGGTCATAGATAGTTGACGGGTGCTTTTTGCCGCCCAGCTTGTCAAGATCCTCCACGGGAAGTATCTGCAAACTGCAAGGCTCCTGTGTCAGCGCCGACACGAATGTGGTATACACAAGCTCTACCTTGTCATAATCCCCATTTCTGAAGCCTGCGATAATATCTTCCACAATGTCTATAACAGTGTCAGTGTCAATGTTCTCCGCTATCTGCGGATATTTCCACACAAGGTCATAGTCACGCTTCTCAAAGAACTCAACAGCCTTTTTGCCCACAGCCATAACACGAAGCTGACCGCCTGATGACAGCACATCGTCAGCCTTTGCCTTAGCCATTTTCAGCACGTTGGAGTTAAATCCTCCTGCAAGTCCCCTGTCGCCTGCCACCACTATAAGCAGTGTGGAATTAAGAAACTTCTTCTTTGTATACACCGACTTGAAAGCTCTGTCGCAGGATATATCGCACATTGTCTTAAAAAGCGTTTCAAAGAACGGCTGAACTGCCACCGCCTTGTCTTTGGCACGTCTGAGCTTAGAAGCCGCCACAAGCTGCATGGCTTTTGTTATCTGCATGGTGCTTTCAACGCTTTTGATACGTCTTTTGACGTCTTTCATATTAGCTGTTGCCATTGCTCAGCGCTCCTTATCTGCTTTGAAGAAACTTCTGTGAATACTCCGCAAGCACGTCCTTTATTGCCTGTTCATTCTCTTTTGTAAGCTCTCCTGTTTCTCTTATTGAAGAGAAAATATCAGGGTGAGTTTCATCTATATACACAAAAAGGTCTTTCTCAAATTCAGCGATATCCTCAACTCTGATATTCTTCAGATAGTTGTTTACCACCGCATATATTATGACAACCTGCTTCTCAACGTCCAGCGGTGAGGTCTTGCCCTGTTTGAGCACCTCCACTATACGTTCACCCTGTGCAAGTCTTTCCTTAGTGTCCTTGTCAAGGTCAGAGCCGAACTGCGAGAATGACTGCAATTCTCTGTACTGAGAATAAAGCAGTTTCAGCGAGCCTGAAACCTTTTTCATAGCCTTTATCTGTGCCGAACCGCCTACACGGGATACTGATATACCAGGGTTTACCGCAGGTCTGACGCCTGAGAAGAACAGCTCAGATTCAAGGAATATCTGTCCGTCAGTGATAGATATAACGTTTGTCGGGATATAAGCCGAAACATCGCCTGCCTGAGTTTCGATAATAGGCAGAGCGGTTATAGAGCCTCCGCCGTAGTCCTTGTTAAGACAGCAGGCTCTCTCCAAAAGTCTTGAATGGAGATAGAATACATCTCCCGGATAAGCCTCTCTGCCTGTCGGTCTTTGAAGCAGAAGTGACATAGTTCTGTACGCCACAGCGTGCTTTGAAAGGTCGTCATAAACGCACAGCACGTCCTTGCCCTGAAGCATGAAATACTCAGCCATTGCAACGCCTGCATATGGTGCTATATACTGCAAAGGTGCCATTTCAGAAGCCGTTGCCGATACAACTATAGAATAATCCATAGCCCCATGCTTAGAAAGGGTATCCACCACGTTTGCCACAGTAGACTGCTTCTGACCTATCGCCACATAGATACAGATAACGTCCTTTCCTTTCTGATTTATGATAGTGTCAAGTGCTATAGAAGTTTTACCTGTCTGTCTGTCGCCTATAATAAGCTCACGCTGACCTCTGCCTATAGGTATCATAGAGTCGATAGCCTTGATACCTGTCTGCAATGGTCTGTTTACTGATTGTCTTGTAATTATTCCGAAAGCAGGGCTTTCCACAGGTCTTGTTTCTGTTGTAAGCACAGCACCCCTGCCGTCGATAGGTGCACCGAGAGCGTTCACAACTCGTCCGAGAAGCGCATCTCCCACAGGCACAGAAACTATCCTGCCTGTTCTCTTTACTCCAGACCCCTCTTTTATTCCGTCCTCAGAGCCGAGAAGTACACAGCCTACAAAATCCTGCTCCAAGTTCATTGCCATGCCGTATGTTCCGTTAGAAAATTCAAGAAGTTCGCCCGACATACACTTGTCAAGTCCATGAACTCTTGAAATTCCGTCGCCAACAGTGCAGACCGTCCCCACATCGTCAAGCTCCAGCTTGCTGCGGTAGTCCTTGATCTGCTGTTTTATCAAGCCTGTTATTTCATCAGGACGTAATTTCATGTTAAAATACCGTTCCTTTCCTATGCAATGACCCCGTCGATCTGAGCCTTGATATCATCAAGCTTAGTTCTGACGCTGCCGTCTATTTCTGTGTCTGAATATCTCAGCACGATACCGCCCATAAGGCTTTTATCCACCTTTTCCACAAGCACTATCTTTGCCCCCGAAACAGCCTCCAGCTTAGCCACAAGCTTGTCCCTGAGCCTTTCAGACAGAGGCATAGCCGTCACCGCAGTGACCTCTATGATATTATTATGCTTTTCATAAAGCTCCTTGAACTTTGCGCATATCTCAGGCAGAAACCTTATCCTGCCCTTTTCACTCACAAGGCAAAGAAAATTAAGCGTAACAGGCTGTATCCTGTCCATAAACACCTTTTCCAGCGCCGCCCTTTTTTCGTCCTCCGTTACCAGCGGTGACGCAAGCAGCTCCACATATTCCTCCTGACCCTGAGAGAAAATTATATCCCTTATGCTCCCAAGCTCACCATAGACTTCATCAAGGCAGTTTTCCTCGCAGCACACCTCGAAAAGTGCATTGCCGTAAATATTCCCGATACTGTCTGCCATTACATCTCACCCACATTGTCGATGAACTTCTCGATAAGACGTTCGTTGTCCTCGCCTGTCATATCCTTTTCCACAACTGCCGCCGCAGCCGAGAAAGCAATATCGGTGATCTCGTTCTTGATCTGGTTGACAGCGATCTTCTTTTCTCTTTCGATCTCTCTTGAAGCGTTATCCACAAGACCCTTTGCCTCAGTTCTCGCTTCGCTGATTATCTCGTCAGAACGCTGTTGAGCCTTTCTTGTTGCCGTCTGTATAATCTGTGCAGACTCTTCCTTTGCACCCTCTAATCTGCTTGTATACTCAGCTTCAAGCTTCTCAGCATTTTCTTTTGCCTGGTCAGCCTGCCTGTAAGTTTCCTTAACATCATTTTTCCTGTCCTCGATGACCTTGTTCACCTTATCGAACAGAAAATGCCTGAGCACCAAAAACAGTATGAACGTATTGAGCAAAGTCGCAATTATCGTTGTCAGATCTATTGACAGAAACTCTGTCACATCGCCTGCTGCCAATACCATTTATCCAACCTCCCCTCCGCACCAATGCAGAGCAAATCTTGTTTGAAGCTTTTTATTAAAGCTTTCCGATAAATGGGTTAGCAAAGAGCAGGATAAGTGCTACAACGAATGCGTAGATACCTGTTGACTCAGCCATAGCAACGCCTATGAACATTGTTCTTGTGCAGTCGCCCTTAGCCTCAGGCTGTCTTGCGATAGCCTCGATAGTCTTTCCTACTGCGTAGCCCTCACCGATACCAGGTCCGATACCTGCGATCATTGCAAGTCCTGCACCGATTGCTGAACAGCCAAGAAGAATAGCCTTTTCCATAATGATAAACCTCCGTTATTTACTATTTACTTTTTTATACTTTCCGCCAAAGCGGTAAATTACTCTGTTTCCGCAGCCGCACCAACGTTTACCATGGTGAGCATCGAGAAGATATAAGCCTGTATGCACCCTGAGAACAGGTCGAAATACACGCTGAGCACCGCAGGTATACCTACCTGAAATACACTGAACGCCCATGAGCCTGCCTCAAAAGTCAGTCCAAGCGCTGATGACAGTGAGCCGAGCGCACCATAAAGCAGTCCCGTTATTACCATGCCGCCTGCAACGTTGCCAAACAGACGGAACGCCATAGACGCAGGCGTTGCCACCTCGCCGATGATATTAAGCGGCAAAATGAAAGCCACCGGCTGTGCAAAGCTTTTAAGATAGCCCTTGAAACCATTCGCTTTTATCTTGTTGTATGTGATAAGCACGAATGTCATAAGAGCCCACGTTGCCGTAACATTGATGTCCGCAGTCATAGACCTCAGACCTATCATACTGATAAGAGCGCCAAACACCGCATAAATAAGCAGCGTAGCAATATAAGGGGCATACTTCATCATCTTAACGCCCATGTTCTCTTTGACCATGTTATTGACGAAGTTCACAAGCATCTCCGCAACCACCTGACGCTTTTTCTCAGGCACTTTTTTCAAATCGTGTGTGAGCCACAAGCACAGTATCAGCACCGCAACTATAATAAGCCAGCCCATCACCACCGTTTCGGTGATCCTCAGACTGCCTATCTCAAACACTATCTTAGGGCCGTTTCCTATACCCGTCATTTATTTATCCCTTCTTTCTCTTATCTGTATGACATACAGAATTATCCTCGGATAAAACTGTGGCAGAAGTATCCCAACTGGACTTACTGCCTTTGTGAGCATAGCCCCCGCACAAAGCACAAAAAGCACTCCATACCTAGTCATGTAACACCCAAGCATTGTCCGCTTAGCCTTTTGGCCCTCAAGCTCCACAGCCTTTTCGCAGGTCACACCAAGGTAGTACATACAAAGGCACATATAGCCCCAGCCCAATGCAAAGCCCGCAAGCTGTGTGATGTCAAAGCCCCACAGCAAAGTAAATGCCCAGCATACAACAGCCATAACACCGCCCCATAAGCATATTTTTTTCAACAAGCCGCCAAGCTCAGAGCCTATATTTTTCACTTATTTTCTCCGATTTTCATAAAGAAATCCACCATAAATCTTTACATTTTCTTAATAGCAGAAAATATCTGCCTGATGTATTTCATTATACCACACAGCCCCACATTTTTAAAGAGCAAACCGCAAACTTAAACATTTATTTTACATGGATTTTACACTTCGTTCACAGCTAGTCAAATAATTAGTTAATTATGATTTGGCGTTAATAATTTATCAATAGTCAACCATTGACTTTTGACATTGTTTGAGTTTTATCATACGATTTCACAATAAAAAACGGACTGCCGCAAGCCGAAATAATATCACGGCTGAGCAGTCCGCAAGCATATGTGCAGCTTATCTGATGATATCGTCAACAACGCTTTCTACAGTGCTTACAGTATCATCAATAATATCCGCACCACCGCTTACAGTGTCCTTGATACCATCGCCAACACGGCTCACAAGCGTGTCGCTGTCATCACGTCTGCTTGTGACCTCATTTTTAGAAGTTGTGGTCGCAGTAACGCCGGAAGATGTCGAACCTGAGTTATCGTCATTTCTTGAACAGCCTGCGAGCATAACACCGCAAAGGCCAAGACAAGTTAGCATAGCGAACATTTTTTTCATAATTAAGTTCCTTTCAGTATAAGATATGCCATTTTAGGCTAATGCTATTATTTCTCGGAGATGAGGATATATTCATAAAAAAACAAAAAAGAGACGAGCTAAAAGCCCATCTCTTTGTCAGATCAAAAAATCAATAGAACCGCGATTTCTTTTTCTTGATAACGAAAATAACAGCACCGACAATAACCACCGCAACGACCACAATAACTACAATGCCTACTACTCCGATACCCTTTGAAGATTCAGCCTCAGATGACGAAGTGCTGCTCAGTCCGTTTGACTTAGGCTGTATCTTTAAGCCCTGCACGATCTCCTGTGCCTTTGCACTTTTATTGTAGCCATCGAGATTCATTACCTGAAGATCTACATCGTTCTTCTGCAACGGAGTATCTATTACAAGATTATCAATATAAAGCACATCTGTCTTATCCATTTTCTTTATAACCGGTATCTCAAATACGAACTTTGTTGCTCCGCACTTGTCAGGTACTGGTATAAGTGCTGTCGCATACTGAGTAACATTATTGCTTGCATCTGTATTTATTTCAAGCTGAACACTATTGCTGGTCACCTTTTTGTATTCCTCAGTACAAGGAAAAGCAAACACAGAATCTCCCATAAGCTTGCCCTGAGCGTCCTGATTTATCCTGTACTTAAAAGAAATCATACAGCCGTCAAAACAAGTCATACCAAAATCCTTGGCGTCGATCTCAACGCCCATCGTTATATAAGGCGCATCTTCAGAATCAGAGCCAGGATAAACCAAATTCTTATCGTCATCTCTTATAAGCGAAGCAAAAGTACAATAATCGCTTATGTCATTAGGCTGTGTTGCTGTTATCTTAAGGCTTGCACCCTGATAAGCATAGGTCTTTTCTTGGGATGCTCCCACTGATATCTTCTCACCGTCAGGAGTCACCTTGATATATCTCTCCCAATCCTTCATATCAAACGACAAGGACGGTGCTGAAGTATCTGTTGTAAGGATACTCTTGTCGGCACTATATTCAGGTATTTCAGCCTCACTGTCGGCATAAGCAGGCACAGCACAAACACCAAGCATCATTATCGCTGATACCACGCCAAGTATTCTCTTTGATCTCATTTTAATTCTTATCCTCCCTTGATACTATTGTATGTAAACGCTTTCATAGCCGTTCACACAAGTATCGAAACGTTATAAAACACTATTAATATTTTACACCTTTTTAACAAATCTGTCAAGTGTACCATACAACTTTTCATATAATGTAACTGTTTTGTAATACAAGCTAAGCGTTTTAACCAAAATAACCACACGATTTTTATGAATAAGCTCTTATTGACAGCCATTTTTATCAAAAAAAGACCGCCTTCTCAGACGGTCCTGCGAACTTATTGAATACCAAGGAATTGGAAATACTGCTTATCCGGCATTGTTGTAACAGAAGTGGCTCTCAGATCATCAGCCTCCGAAAGTCTGTACTGCACCTTGAGAACTCCGTCCTCCTCTACCCAGCCAACATCAGGAACTGTTCCTCTTATACCCTTGTTGGAAATGGTCTTTTTGATACCTTTCTGCTTAAGAGTAAAGAATTTAAGCTCGATATCCTGATTGTATGGCACTACGCATATCTTTACAGCACCCTTGTCGCTGTCCTTTACATCATAAAGTATTATCTGATACTGGCCGTCAGGCGATATGGTATTTGATTCTGACGTTACTTCAGTGAGCTTCTTGAAGTTATCTCTGTAGAGAGCATAAACACTTGACGATGTGTCAAGATCTGAATTTAGCACAGTTTCAACAGACGTGCCTCCGAAAAGGATATTAAGCACAAAGTATGCAACTATTCCAAGAACATACAAAAGCAGATATATTGTACCCATTATAACCTTTACAGTTTCGTTCGTGCCTGCTGCAAAGAACATTATGATAGCAACAATGAACGGCGGAACTATCAATATCCAGTCGCCCATGTTGAAAAGTATCATGCAGAACACGACCGGAAGCATGAGTATGCTCAGTATCTCCGTCACAAGCTCACGTCTTGAAAAGAGCATAAGTCCCATAAAAACTACGTTAAGCACCACATACACTGTGAAAAACGATTTTTCTCTGCCTGCCGCAAACTCCAGATCATACAGGAACGTTGCATAAGTGAGCAGAGTTATTACAGCAAAGTAAGCGACATTGAAAACTGATACCGCTCGCTTTACCCATACGTTAGATAAAAAATCCTTCATTTTTAGTCCTCCCTAGACACTCTGTTCTTTTATTTTACACGAAATTACGCAAAAAATCAAGTGCTTTATTTCTTTATTTTTTCTTAAAACACAAATCAGACATATCAAATAGTATTTAATTGGCTGAATGCCGTCAATTGAGTATTATCTCTTCACCGCCGCTGAGTCCCGAAAGTATCTCAACGTTGTCGTTGTCCTCGATGCCAAGCTCTACGTCCTGCTCTATCTTTACACCGTCCACAAGCAGGTTCACATAGTTGCGTCCATCAAGCTTCTTCACCGCCTTCTGCGGAACTATCACAGTATCAAGCCTTGAATACACGTCAAAGACAACCTCTATGCCGCCAAGATCCAGCATATCGTTCTCCTCGTCAGGGGTTATAACATAAACATATGCCGAGAAATCTCCGCTCTCATTGTAGATTATATCCGTCACAGTGCCGCCCATCGTATTGGCACCCTGCACTATCTGCACTGCAGTGCCAAAATTGACGTTTGTGAGCGCGTTATCAAACACAGACACGCACAGAGCCTTTTGTGATTTATCGGAAGTATACCCAAGCACCTCGCCTTTATTCACCGGCATGAACGCTGTCAGCTCCTGACCTTGTCTGTCTGCAAGATCAAACTGTCCGTCACATGGAGCGTAAACCTTATAATCCTCCAAGGACGCCACAAGACTGTCATATTTGAGCTGTTCTATCTGTAAATCATACTGAGAAAGCTGTATCTCACTGTAGTCAGCACCGTTCGCCTGCAGTGTAGCGACCGTCTGCTTCGCCTGATTGAGCCTTATTTCTTCCTCTTCTATCTGTTCATCCACATCGTCAGAATAAAGTGTGCAAAGCAGGTCGCCCTTTTTCACATCACAAGGCGACTCCACATCTATAGACTTTATCTGACCGCTTGCCTTGAAGGTGACGGTTTCACTGTAAGGGTAATCATAAACGCCCTCCTGATGATACTCCTGAGAGATATCTCCTATCTCAGCTTTTACCGTCTTATATGTTATATCCTTAGTTTCCAGAATAGGCACAGCTATCTCGTCTTTTTTCTCCGACTTTCCGCAGGCGCAAAGTCCGACACACATTGCCGCTGCTGAAATCAAAGCAATAAATCTTATACTTTTCATAAAAAAGCCCTCTCGGTAATATAAAACTGCGGACACACTCCGCCGCAGTGAATTATACCACATTTTCCGTCATTTTTCAAGCTTATCCCCTACATATCGTATATCTATTGTATAACTGCACAACACTGTCTGCCTATATTTATACAGGTTTACCACAGCAGCTCACCGATAATAGAGTTTGAAGCCAGAAATCCCGCAGGCGTAAGCCTTAAAATACCCTTTTCGACCACGCAAAGCCCCTGTTTCTGAAACAAAGCCGCCTTCTTTCGGATATTCTCCCCAAGCTCTTTACCACCAAGCTCCTCGGCTTTACCTATGTCAATGCCCTCCGTGAGCCTTAACCCCAGCATGACATACTCCTCTGCCTTGTCAGGGTCGTCCTCAAGCACCACCCTGCTCTGCACCTTGTCAGAAATAAACTCCTCAACATCGCTCTTGCAGTAATATCTCTCATTATCAAAGAAAGAATGTGCCGACGGGCCAATGCCTATATATTCTTCCCCGTGCCAATATTTAAGATTGTGCCGTGATTTTCCGCCTTCTTTGGCAAAATTTGATATCTCATACTGTAAAAAGCCCTTGCTTGCAAGCTGTCCCACAGTTTGCAAATACATATCGCACAGCATATCGTCATCAGCTACAGCGTTTCTCATCTCATCACAATCAAAAGCCGTACCCTTTTCTATTTTCAGCATATAAGCCGAAATATGATCAACAGGGAGTGCCGTAAGACTCTCTATGCTATCCCAAAGGCTTTCAAGGGTCTGACCCTTTACCCCGAGCATGATATCGCATGAGATGTGCCTAAATCCCACCTGAGCCGCCGTTTCCACAGCCGACTTTGCCTGAGAAAAGTCATGAAGCCTGCCCAAGAAGCCAAGCTCCCTGTCATTAGCCGATTGAACGCCAAAAGAAAGCCTTGTTACCCCTGCTTTTCTCCACCCTGACATCTTCTCACTGTCCACAGAGCTGGGATTAGCCTCCAAGGTTATTTCAGGCTTACAAAGATCAAAGCACTTTCCTGCCGTATCTATTATCCTGTCAACCTGTTCAGCCGACAGCACAGAGGGCGTACCGCCACCGAAGTAGATAGTATCGCATTTTATGTCCCTACCCTTGAAAGCCTCAATATTGCGGCACACAGCCTGCGTGTAGTCCTCATAAAGCTCAGGCCTGCAAACGGAATAGAAGTCACAGTAAGGGCATTTTCTTTTACAGAAAGGCACATGGATATAAATTCCCGTCATAGCATATCCTCGTCATCATCAAAAGCCTTGTCGATATACTCTCCTGTTTTTTCACGGTTGAGCCGAAATCTCTCTATCGCCTTTTTCACACCAAATATACCGCCCCACACAAGGAACATACAAAGGCTTATAAGCACCGCATAAAGCACGAAATAAGCCTGCTGTTTCAAACTGAGCTGAAAATACACCGACCGCCTGTTTAGCATATCGGAAACTTTTGGGTGGATAACGATATAGCAGATAACGCCAAGAATACCTGCATAAGCAAGTGTGCATACCATGCCCATAAAAGCTTCCTTGAATTTGAGTGCCGAGAATTTAGCTCCTGCACACACCGCCCACACAGCGATAAGCACAAGCCCAGCCGCCGCAGAGATATTGGCATACACCTCATAAAGCACAGGCAATATCACCGCACCGCTCAGCCCGAAAGCCAGCGACAATTTCATAGACTTTTGTATATCAGGCATAGCTGCTCCTTTCAAAAAAATGTTGATATATTTGTATAAACCAAAACCTATCCACTCTCCGAACGGGCTGTCGAGGGCGCCAGCCCCTACGCCAAAATTCTACCGTTGCAAAATTACTCCGCTCGGTGTTTTCTCTACTTTGTATTGGTGATTTGCTCGGTATGGCTTCGCCATTCCTCACTCCTCACTTAAACTACGCTACTCGTCCAGCTTCAGCACCGACATAAACGCTTCCTGTGGCACTGACACAGATCCAAGCTGTCTCATTCGCTTCTTTCCTTCTTTTTGCTTCTCCAACAGCTTCTTCTTTCTTGTAATATCTCCGCCATAGCACTTAGCAAGCACGTCTTTTCTCATAGCCTTGATAGTTTCTCTGGCTATTATCTTTCCACCGATGGCCGCCTGCACAGGTATTTCAAAGAGCTGTCTTGGTATATTCTCTTTAAGCTTCTCCGTCAGTCTTCTGCCCCTTGAATAAGCCTTATCCTCGTGTACGATGAAAGAAAGTGCGTCAACCACCTCGCCGTTAAGGAGTATATCAAGCTTCACAAGCTTAGACTTCGCATAGCCCATCATCTCATAGTCAAATGAAGCATAGCCCTTTGTGCGTGATTTCAATGCGTCAAAGAAGTCATAAACTATCTCGTTGAGGGGAAGCTGATAATGCAGGTCAACTCTAGTTTCGTCTATATACTTCATATCCTTGTATACGCCACGTCTGTCCTGACAAAGCTCCATTATATTTCCAACATATTCAGACGGCGTATAAATATGTGCATTAACTATCGGTTCTTCCGCCGATGCAATATTTGCCACATCAGGATAATTTGTCGGGTTATCTATGAACACAGTTTCGCCGTTAGTCAGATTTACCTTATAAATAACTGACGGCGCAGTTGTGATAAGGTCAAGATTATATTCTCTCTCCAAACGCTCTTGGATTATCTCCATGTGCAGAAGTCCGAGAAAGCCACATCTGAAACCAAAGCCCAGTGCAATTGAAGTTTCAGGCTCAAAGGACAGTGATGCGTCATTGAGCATAAGCTTTTCCAAAGCGTCACGAAGGTCAGGATATTTTGCTCCGTCCGCAGGATAGATTCCACAGTATACCATAGGGTTTACCTTTTTGTATCCCGGCAGTGCCTCAGCGCAAGGCTCAGCCGCATTTGTCACAGTATCGCCCACACGAGTGTCGCCGATATCCTTGATAGAAGCAGCGATATATCCTACCTCGCCTGCATGAAGCTCGCCCACAGGCACAAGGTCAGTTGCTCCCATATAGCCTATCTCCACCGTCTGAAACTCAGCCCCCGTAGCCATAAGCCTGATGGTATCTCCGGCCTTGATATGCCCCTCTTTCACACGACAGTATATTATAACTCCCTTGTACTGGTCATAATAGCTGTCGAAAATAAGAGCCTTAAGCGGAGCGTTCTCGTCGCCCTTTGGGCATGGTATATCCTTTACAACACGTTCAAGCACCTCTTTGACGTTCGTACCCATTTTAGCTGATATCCTCGGAGCGTCCATAGCAGGAATGCCTATAACGTTCTCTACCTCTGTGCAAGCCCTTTCAGGGTCAGCGGACGGCAGGTCTATCTTGTTTATAACAGGCACTACCTCGAGGTCATGTTCGATAGCAAGATAAGTGTTTGCAAGGGTCTGCGCTTCTATACCCTGAGATGCGTCAACGATAAGCAATGCACCCTCGCAGGCAGCAAGAGAACGTGACACCTCATAGTTGAAGTCAACGTGACCTGGAGTGTCGATAAGGTTGAAAACATAGTCCTGTCCGTCGTCAGCGTGATAATTAAGGCGCACCGCACGAGCTTTGATAGTGATACCTCTTTCACGCTCGATATCCATATTATCGAGAAGCTGATCTTCCATATCTCTCAGCTTCACAGTATCGGTAAGCTCCAAAATTCTATCGGCAAGAGTAGATTTGCCGTGGTCTATATGAGCTATAATGCAGAAATTTCGTATATTATTTTCGTTCATTTACTGATTTTCCTCTCTCAGACAAGTATACTTTTCCATAATACTTTATTATAACACGCTTGCCCCACATTGTCAATTTCTCCGCAAAGAAAAAAGGCAGACACAACGTGCCTGCCCCAAAATACATATTATTCTGCGCTGATATATGCCGTTACAGCGTCATCAGAGCTGTCAGAAGTTGTTCCCTCTGGATAAGAGCTGAATGTGAACTTGTAATCCTTGTAGCCCTTTACCATAAGGAAAAGGTTTACATACTTGTATGTATTTCCAACAAAATATTCGTTCTTTTTCTGTGTAAGAAGCTCAGTAGTTCCGCCCATGCCGATATAAGTAGAAGCTCCGTCAGCAGAAGGTATTCCTCCGCCGCCCTTGTTGGAAGCAGAATAGTTTACATCAGGAGAGATTATGCCCCATTCATTGCTAGGGAAATCCTCAGGAACATAGACCTCATATTCCATAACGCAAAGCTCACAGTCATCAGGTATTTTCAGCTCGCTCTCGTCTATCTTAGAAAAATCACTGCCAACAGAGTTGTTGAGCTCGATAGCCTTGTTTACATAATCTGCATCCTCACTTTTGCTAACTACCTTTGTTATCCTTGTATAGATAGTGTGGTAGATCTTGTCTGTAGCACAGTATCTGGTAGTCTTTATCCACTGACCGATAGGCGCAAGATTTTCCTCGCTTGTTTCAGAAGGCTCGATAGCACTAGCCGCAATATCGT
>NZ_FR890793.1:78196-92347 GCF_000435935.1 Ruminococcus sp. CAG:57
CGTTGCTGTCAACGCTTGCAGGCTTGTTTTCGTCAGCAGTGCTTGTGTCAGCCACCTCAGCCTGTGATGATTCCGTTACCGCAGGAGCAGTTGTTGTGGTAGTTGTCGTTGCTGTTGCATCTTCTGATGAGTCAGCAGCACTGCTTTCCGTCTGCACAGCCGCAGCAGAGCTTTCGTTATCACTGTCGGAAGAACCACTGTCAGAACAGCCTGCCATGCCAAAAGCCATTACCACTGCCAATAAAAGAGCAGATATTTTTTTCATAATGTTACCTCCATATTTCTTTAATAAATTTATTTTACAACATTCTCCTATGCAAGTCAACAATATTTTCGACATTTATAAATATTTTGTTAAATACCCACAAACAGCCATAGTGTTTTTACAACATAATGTAGTAAGAAAAGCACAACATAATGTTGTATGATATATTAAATATAGACTATCAGAAAGGAATGGAGCGCCGCATGGTTTTTCAAAGAATACGAGATATGCGAGAAGATGCAGACCTTAAACAAAACGATATGGCAAAAATACTCCATTGCTCACAGCAAGCTTACAGCAACTACGAACTAGGACAGCGTGATATTCCCACGGATATCCTCATAGCCCTAGCTGAATATCACAAAACAAATGTAGACTATCTTCTGGGACTAACCAAAAACAAGACCTACTATAAAGATATGTAAAGCGGAAAGAACATCTCTTTCCGTTTTTTCGCAACCCATTTCATACACATTTATACAATCCTCTTCTATGTAGGATTTGTTAAAATTGCCTATGACATTTTTAGAAAAAAAGTGTTATAATGTATATAAGAGACAAAATAAAGTTGTATTCACGATTTAATGTGGAAGGAGCGTTAAAAATGCTAAAAAAAGGCGACGTCATATCATACGGTACAACCGGAGTGTGCAAAGTCGAGGGCGAGTGCGAACAGACCGTCAAGGGTCAGAAAAAGCGCTACATAGTTCTAAAGCCTGTCCACCAAATCAATTCCACCTTGTATGTGCCGGTAGATAATGACGAGCTTAAAACAAAGTTCAAACCTCTGCTCACAGGCGATGAGATAGAGGAGATCATAAAAGAAATGCCCGAGGAGAGCTCCCTTTGGAAAGAAAGCAGCAGCGAGCGTGCCGAGCTTTATTCACAGGTACTTGAAAGCGGTGACAGAAAGCGACTTGCACAGCTTGTGAGAACATTGTATCTCAGACAGAAACATCTTATTGCGAAGGGCAGACATCTTCATTCATTGGACGAACGTTTTTTCAAGAATGCGGAAAATCTGCTCTTTGACGAGTTTTCAGCCGTTCTAGGCATATCCCAAGACGAGGTCTTCGACTTTATAGAAACCCGCCTGAGCAAAGCCTAAATATATACAAATGACACAAATTATATCGGCAAATAAAAAAAGGACAAACCACAGTGGCTTGTCCTTTTTGTTTTCATAAATGATACTCGATTATTCCTTGTCAACGTCCTCAACAGGCTCCTCGATAGCGTCGAGCTGAACTTCAACGTCAGCGTCCTCCTCAGTTGCAGCCTCGTCCTCAGCAGGCTCTTCAGCCTTTTCCTCAGACTTCTCAGCGTCCTCTGCCTTGTCAGCTTCATCAGCCTCGTCAGAGCACTCGTCGCAGCCGCAGCAATCGTCGAAATCCTCGTCGAGATCTTCGTAATCGTAGTTTTCAAGCTCCTTGTGCTTTTTAAATGCAAAAATAGCAGCAGCTCCTGCAGCGATCGCACCGAGTGCAGCTATAACTTTCAATCCGCTTGCCATAATAAAACGCTCCTTTTTTTGAATATTCCACTCTGAACTGCGTTCAGACTATCTACAGTATAGCATATTTGTTATAAAAAATCAAGACGTTTACAAAAAATACTGATTTTTTATACAACCTGCTCAAAAAATCTCAGTAAGCTTTGACAAATTGCCCACCGCTACATATTTCCCGTAAGGCTCATTATCACGCTAAGAGCCGCCAGTGGAGCTGTCTCGCATCGCAGTATCCTAGGTCCAAGACTCACCACAGTGACCCCTGCCTGACTACAGCTCTCCGCCTCATGGCTCTCGAAACCGCCCTCACAGCCGATAAACAAGCCAATAGTCTTTTCCTCGCCCTCACTGACAGGGGCAATGCCTGTCTTACTAAGGCTCACACCGCCCTTTTCGTAACACATAAAGCTCTCGTCGCACTCTTTAAGTTCACCAAGGCACTCCTCAAAGCTGATAAAATTCGTCACCTCAGGCACATATCCCCTGCCTGACTGTTTCGCCGCTTCCAAAGCTATCTTATTGTATCTCTCCACACGCTTTTCATAGCCGCTTTTTGCAGGTCTTGAAACGCACCTCGACGTAATAACAGGCACTATCTTGTATACTCCAAGCTCCACAGCCTTTTGCACTATAAGATCCATTTTATCAGACTTAGGCAACGCCTGATAAAGCACCACATTCACAGTAGGCTCGTTTTCGCTTTTCTCAGCAGAAAGCACATCGCAAACCACTTCCTTATCAGAAATGGACAGAATTTTTGCCCTATATTCCACCCTGTCCGCACATACCGTAATGACATCGCCCAACCTCATACGCAAACTTCTGCCGATATGATAAGCATCATTACCCCTGATAGAAATCGTATTCCCCGATACGCTGTCAACAAAAAATCTAGGCATATTCCCAACCAGTGTCAAGCACTGTCCTCCAATCTCAAATCACGATTTTACGCACTTTCACGACGCTTCCGTCGCTTCTTGGTATAGTATACCACACCTTCAAAAATTGTTCAACAAAGTTCACATAACTAACACAAAACTTTCATACGCAGTACATACGGGCAGGGTATTATATAGTTGTCGCAAGGGACAAGACCCACTGAGGAAAGTTCCAAGAGCGGCAGTTGATTTTTGGTATGTAGGCTTTTACCCCAAGCCTTCATATATACAGCTTGTAGATTAATTTCTACTAGCTTCTCCCCTATAATTTTTTATTTTTTGGCACCCACAGTTTTCTGTGGGTGTTTTTTTGTCCTGTCGAGGATATCGCAGAACGAACCTATTTTATGACGCATGACGCAAAAAAAGCGGAACGCCCCACACAGAACATTCCGCTTAAATCAAACTATTCTATTTAGTTATATTCAGGGAGCGATTATCTTGCACCCTCAGCAAAGCCACTGTCAACAAGGTCAACAAGACCCTTTACTGCTGCTTCCTCATCTGGACCGTCTGCAATGATCCTGATAGTTGTGCCGCCTACGATGCCAAGTGAAAGGATTCCAAGAAGGCTCTTTGCGTTTACTCTTCTCTCCTCTTTCTCTACCCAGATAGATGACTTGAATTCATTTGCCTTCTGGATGAAAAATGTTGCAGGGCGTGCGTGAAGTCCTACCTGATTCTGTACTACTACGTCTTTTACGAACATACTGATCTCTCCCATTCATTATAATGCTGTTAAACTCCCTAATTAAGGGACTTTTTCAAGATACCCTCAGGTTATTTGATATATTTATTATACTCGACAAGTCTGCCTTAGTCAACGCAAATTTTAGACAAACAAGCGAAAAACCCTCAATTTTCAGCACAATGCTCTAAACTTTGCAACTTTTATGATTAAACTTGTGATATATTCACAACACAGATTTTTACATCATATCATTTTGTACAAATTCATTTAACAATTATGTGAAAAGTGTTGAAAACCAATATCACTTTTTATTCTCTTTTTCTTCTAATTTGTGTATAATAGCCAAATCTTTTTCCGTCAGCGGACTTCTTTCCAACAGCTCAGGACGCTTCAAATAGGTGGCTTTTACAGCCTCCTCACGGCGCCATTTCGCTATCTCAGCATGATTGCCCGATAGAAGCACTTTAGGCACTTCCCTGTCGTGCCACACCTCAGGACGTGTGTACTGTGGATATTCCAGCAGACCATTATAATGACTCTCGTCCTCATAGCAATCCGCCTGCGAAAGCGTTCCCTCCAGCATTCTCACAACGCAGTCCACCAGCACCAACGCAGGAAGTTCTCCGCCGGTAAGCACATAATCCCCCACGGATATTTCTTCATCGACTATTTCGTCAATGACCCTGCTGTCCACTCCCTCATAATGACCGCATAATATAAATATGCTGTCAAGCTGAGAAAGTTCCTTTGCACGCTTCTGGGTCAGCGTTTTTCCCTGTGGGGACATATAGATAACGTGAGGCTTTGCCTTTCCAGCTGTCACCGACTTGTAGCAGTTGTAAATAGGCTCGCACTGCATGAGCATACCCTGTCTTTCACTGTAAGGGGTATCGTCTACTCTGCGGTGCTTGTCCTGAGTGTAATCCCTGATATTATGACACGTTACCGTGAAAATATTCTTAGCCCTTGCCCTGCCTACTACGCTTTCAGAAAGATAATTCTCAAGCATTTCAGGAAAAAGCGTTGCAATATCTATGTTCAAATCAATTCCTCCATATCATGTCAAAAGGCTGGTAAGCCCAGTTTTCCTCAGCGCTGTTCAAATGCTCCTGCACAGAGCCGCCGCTTTTTTCATAGTATCCTATGCCCTGCACAACACCGATAGTCACCACAATAGCGATTATTATCACCACAAATAAGCTCCACAAAGCAGACCTGCGCTTCTTCGGCTTGTTGCCCTCGTTATTATAGTATACCCTCAGACTTGTGAGCATATTGTCAAGCTCCATAAAACTCAGCCCCTCGCCCTTATATGTGTTGGCAAGCCTGTTGAATCCGCTCTCTTTTCTCAGCCTTTTTATAAGCCATTTTTCCTCAGCCCTGGAACTTCTCAGCCGTGGACTTTCATCTATGTATGCTGTAAAAACTCTCTCGATACATTTCAGCGACTTTTCACGGCTGTTCACCTTTGGAAATATCAGGCTGAACATTCCGTCAGAATAATCTCTGACAAGCCTTTCCAAGTCCTCGTATTTGCAGAACTTCATTAATCAAAAAGCCCCTCCAGCGGAGTTATCTTCATCACGCCACCCTCGATATCCGTTTCAGCCACAACTTCAGGTATCGCAGGGATAAGCTTAACGTTTCCCTTTTCATCGGTTATGTGGTAAACATCGTTAGCACCCGTCTGACTTACATCTGTTATCTTGCCGTAGCTTTCACCGCTGTCAGCGTCGACCACTTCAAGACCTATAAGATCCAGAACAAAATAACAGCCCTCATCAAGCTCCACATCGTCACGGTCGATATAAAGCACCCTGTTGCGAAGCTTCTGAGCCTCCTCCACAGTGTCAACGCCCTTGACTTTCATTACAACGATATTCTTTGCAACTCTCGAACGCTCTATCTCCACAGGAGTACCACTCTTATAATATAGTGTGTCAAATCCGCAGAGAAATTCAGGTCCATCACACCATGGCTGTACTTTTATCTCGCCCTTTATGCCGAACACCGATACTATCTTTCCTGCTTCAAGATATTTTTTTACGTCCATTTTGATTACCTCCCGATAACAAATCTTACAGCTTTCTTTTTATAGATTGTAACATATTTTTTTACCCTTTGCAACGCTTTAACTACGCTGTTATGCACATAGCTCAGGATATTTACAAAAAGTTTATTAATTACAATTCGGTTACTCAAAACGAACTTTACGCCCCTCTTTTGTACAAAATCACCATGAAAACCTGTGATTTAACAAAAAATTCACACATAAGAGAGCAAAATGTGTTACAATTTGTAATATATCAGACCGCAGACCAGTGCTTGAAACTGCGGTATAAAAGTTTTTTTGCATATTTTCACTATAAAACACTTGCAAAACATATCGTTTTTTGTTATAATAACAATGTGCAGACATCTGCCCTTATGGGGTAATTATGCCCATGGCAGAACTTAGGTCGAAAATTTTTGCAAGTAGAGGGGAATAACTTATGTCAAACAGATTATTTCAGAGCGTTGTTCATCAGATGCGTGACACTATCGACTGCGTCATAGGCGTAATAGATGAGAACGCAACTATCATTGCCTGCTCTGAGCTTTCACAGGTCGGAACGACTAACGAATTTGTTTCGTTAGATCTGGGCGATTCACACGACATTTTTGTTAGAGACGGTTATACCTATAAGCCATTCGGTGCTCATATGAAACCTGACTATGCTGTTTTCGTTGAGGGAACAGACGAGGTGGCTGCAAAGTATGCAAGCATACTTGCCATTACTCTTTCCAGCATAAAGCAGTATTATGACGAAAAATACGACAGAAACAATTTCATCAAGAACGTAGTGCTTGACAACGTGCTGCCGGGCGACGTTCATGTTAAAGCTAGAGAGCTGCATTTCAGCGCTGACATTTCAAGAGTCGTGCTGCTTATCAGAATACTCTCCACAAATGACGTTTCAGCTTACGATGTTATCCAGAACCTTTTCCCTGACAAGTCCAAGGACTTCGTTTTCAACATCACTGAGAGCGATATCGTGCTTGTTAAGGAAGTGGCAAACGGCGTTGAGTCAAAGGATCTGGAAAAACTGGCACGTTCTATTTCCGATACCCTTTCAAGTGAATTCTATACAAGAGTCACTGTAGGTATAGGAACAGTAGTAGAGGGCGTAAAGGATCTGGCAAGAAGCTTCAAGGAAGCACAGATAGCTCTCGAGGTAGGAAAGGTGTTCGATACTGACAAGAATATCGTTTCTTATGACAATCTTGGTATCGCAAGACTTATCTATCACCTGCCTACAACACTTTGCGAAACATTCCTTAAGGAAGTTTTCAAGAAAGGCTCTATCGAGTCGCTGGATCATGAAACACTTTTCACTATCCAGAAGTTCTTTGAAAACAACCTGAACGTTTCTGAAACTTCAAGAAAACTGTTTGTTCACAGAAATACTCTTGTGTACAGACTTGAAAAGATCAAAAAGCTCACGGGTCTTGACCTGAGAGAGTTCGACCACGCTATCATCTTCAAGATAGCTCTTATGGTAAAGAAATATCTCTCCGCTAATCCTGTCAAGTTCTAAGTCCTACGAGCGAAAAAGAGGCTTGCTTGCCTCTGTAAAACTAAGGCGGTGTAAATTTTGGTAGAGTTTAAAGACGTGTCCGTTACCTATTCAAGCGGTGTGGACGCTCTGAACAAAGTAAACCTGAAGATAAACGACGGCGACTTCGCTTTCGTGGTAGGTCCTTCAGGCGCCGGAAAATCAACACTTATCAAGCTGGTGCTTAAAGAAATAGATGCGACCAGCGGTACAGTAATGGTAAACGGCTTCAATCTGAAAAAGCTGAGAAGAAGAAAGATACCTGCCCTTCGCAGAACTATCGGCGTTGTTTTTCAGGATTTCAGACTTATCCCTACAATGACAGTTTATGAGAACGTGGCGTTCGTGCTGAGAGTGATCGACGCTCCTGCAAAGTACATAAGAAGCCGTGTTCCGTATGTTATAAGCCTTGTGGGACTTTCCGATAAGGCGAAAAGCTATCCGACCGAGCTTTCAGGCGGTGAGCAGCAGCGTGTGGCACTTGCAAGAGCACTTGTAAACGACCCACAGCTCATCATTGCCGACGAGCCTACAGGAAATATCGACCCTGCTCTTTCATATGAGATAGTAGAGCTTCTCAAGGGCATAAACGAGTGCGGCACTACCATTCTTATGGTTACCCACGAGCATGACCTTGTGCGCTATTTCGGAGGCAGAATTATCAACATCAACAAAGGTCAGATCGCCTTTGACGAAGTGATAGGAGGCTCCAATGAAAGCAAGTAGTTTTAGATATCTTATAAATCAGGGCTTCAAGGGCATTTGGAAAAACAGAATGATGACGTTCGCCTCTTTCTGTATCCTGCTCGTTTCCCTGCTTATGGTAGGCACATCAGTGCTGGTTTCCATTAACCTTACAAGAATAATCGGCGGTATCGAGGACAAGAGCGAAGTCATCGTTATCGTAAAGGACGGCACAAGTCAGGCTGATATGCAGACCCTTGAAAATAAGCTCAAAGAGGTCGGAAATATCAATACGGTGAGCCTTTATTCAAAGGACGAGGCGTGGAAAAATATGCTCAAGGGCATGACTGATGAGGAAAAGGATTTCTTCCAGTATGCTGACGATAACCCATTGCCGGACACATACAAGGTAACGGTCAAGGATATCGAGAAGATGAGCGAAACAACCACTCAGATAGAGACCTTTGACAATGTTGACTCAACAAAGTCCCCTACAGCATTTGCTGATATCCTTATCAGTATTAGAAGAGTATTTACGATAGTTGCCTTTGCGGTCATTGTGGCACTTGTTGTGGTTTGTCTGATAATCATTTCAAATACCACCAGAGCAAGCGTTTTCGCAAGACGTAAAGAGATCAACATCATGAAATATGTAGGCGCTACCAACAGCTTTATCAGGATACCTTTCTTTATCGAGGGTATGATAGTTGGTCTGCTTGCAGCCGCAGGCGCACTGCTGCTCACAAAGTTTGCCTACGAGGGAATTTACAACATCTTCAATGATGACTTCAAGCTCTGGAGCATTCTCGGTGTTCAGAATTTGTATTCGTTCAAATCCCTCTTGCTCCCTGTTGCAGCATCTTATCTTATCGCAGGCGCTGTTATCGGTGCGGTGGGTACTTCTATAAGCACAGGCAAGCATCTTAAAGTATAATACATTTGCCAAATATAGACATAAGGCAGGCTATGATCCAACGGGGTTTTTAGACTGCCTTTTGTTGCAGTTTAAAGCATATCCTGACATGAGATAAAAAAAGAAAGAACGTGCGGGATAATGCGTTAGAGGAAGATAAAAACGTGTAAAAATGGTCTTTTTTAAGACGGAGGACAGGTATGAAAACAGGTATATTCACAATGAAGCGAGTATTGGCTTTCACTATCGCCGTAGTCGCTTCCATGACAATGCTTGCAGGCGGCACACAGCCGGTCATGACAGCGCAGAACGCTTCTGCAGAAAGTCAGGCAATAAAGAACAACAAGAAAAAAATATCCTCTGCCAAGGATAAAATAGGCGAACTTGAACAAAAGCAGGCTGACCTTGACAAGCAGATAAACAGCACAAAGGACGATATCTCCAAGGAGGAAGAAAATCAGAAAGCGATCCAAGAGCAGATAGAAACTGTTCAGGAAACTATACTGACCCTTGAGGATTCTATCACTGACCTTGAAACTGAGATAGCCGACCTTGAAGAGGCTATCGCAAAGAGCGAAATAAAAATAAAAAACAAGAGAACTGAGATAGAAAATGGCGTTGTTGACTTCAAACAACGTCTTAGGGCAATGTATGTTGCCGGAAATAGTTCATACACCGATATTCTTATTGGTTCGACGGACTTTTATGATATGCTTATGAAAATAGAGCTTGTCAAAAGAGTGGCTGACCATGACAACACCATGATCGACGGACTTGTTGAACTTAAAGGCGAGTATGAATCTCAGGAAGCAGAGCTTGAAGCCAACAAGACTGAACTTGAAACTAACAAAGCTACCCTTGAGGAACAAAAGGCCTATCACACTGAGCAGAAGAAAAAGCTTGACGACCTTTATGCAAAAAGTCAGGCTGTTATCGACCAGCTTGAGGAAGATAAGGCGGCTTATGAAGCCAATAAGGAGCAGATAAACAAGGAGCAGGAAGACTTCGAGACACAGCTCCAGAAGCTTTACAAGGAGCAGGAGCAGATCAAAAAGAAGGAAGAAGAGGAACGTAAGAAAAAAGAAGAGGAAGAACGTAAGAGAAGAGAGGAAGAAGAACGTAGACAACAGCAGCAACAGCAGAATAATAACGGCAATTCTTCATCTTCTAATGCAAACGGCAACACCTCTAACAGCGGTCAATCTTCTACCAATAACGGTGACTACAATTATACCGACAAGAGCCAGTTTACATGGCCTGTGCCGGGTTATTATCATATTTCCTACGGCGTGGGTTGGCGCTGGGGCGCTTATCACAAGGGTATTGACATCTGGTCTCCTGGAATAAGAGGCGCAAAGATATGCGCTGCCGCTGAGGGTACTGTTATACTCGTCAGCAACACCTGCACACACGATTATGGCAAGAACGGCTCATGCGGCTGCGGCGGTGGATATGGAAACTACTGCATAATCGACCACGGCAACGGCTACTGGACCCTTTACGGTCACTCACAGTATATGAGCGTAACACAGGGTCAGCACGTCAACAAGGGCGACGTTCTGGGTATTGTCGGCTCAACAGGATATTCAACTGGCGACCATCTGCACTTTGAGGTGCGATTGAATGGCGTGGCACAGAATCCGTCAAATTATGTATAAACAGGCAATGCCGAAAGGTCTTGCCCCACAACCAAAGGAGTCTTTTATTTCATGAACAGGCTTTACAGCTTAAAACGTATTCTCACTTTCATTATCGCATTCGCTGTTACCGCTGGCATTGCAGGAAGCAGCTACAATTCTTCTTTGAAGATAACCTCAGCGGACACTGAAAGCTCGCAGGGGGAGGACTATAGCTATACTGAATCTGTGACTGACGGAGGTCAGAAAAGCGATGAACAAACAGAAAATGACGATAATTCTCAGGAGGAGTCAACAGGTTTTGACATCACACAGTATGCAGAACAGCTAAGAGAGCTATCAAAAAAGCAGACGGAAATAAACGAACAGCTCGACAAATATGATGAGGACATTGAGAAAAGCGAGAAAAAGCAGAAGCTTCTGAAAGAAAAGATAGATTCTATAAATGACGAGATAGACGTTCTCAACTCTTACATGACCGCACTGGAGCTTCAGATAAACACCAATCAGCGAAATATCGATAAGAAGCAGGCTGAGATAAACAAGGGCATAGAGGACTTTAAACAAAGATTAAGGGCAATGTATATCGCAGGGTCGGACAGCTACACCACAATGCTTTTGGAATCAGACAGCTTTTATGACATACTCATGAGATTAGAGCTTATAAAGCGTGTGGCGCACCATGATGACACTATCATTGATAACCTTATAAAACTCAAAACTGAATATGAGGATATGCAAAAGACCCTTGACAAGCAGAAAGCCGAGTATGACGCTCAGTACACACAGTATACACAGCAGAAGGATATGCTCAGTCAGCTTTACCGCTCCAGTACAAAGACACAGCAGGAGCTTAAAGCTAAGCAGAAAAAGCTCAGAGAGCAGAACGAAGCCTATGAGGCGGAGCGTGAGCAGTTTGAGGGCAGCCTTTCCGGCATACTGAAATCGTCAGGCTCAGGCGGAACAGCAAGAGATAACGAAGTTTCCGCCACAATGGCACTTGCAGATGTGAAGCTTGAGGAGCTTCACAAGGAGATAAATGACCGCCTTGACAAGGGCGAAAAGCTTGGAGATACCGAGCCTGATTACTACTTCGCATGGCCTGTTCCGGGGGCTTACTCCGTATCATCAGGCGTGGGCGCACGCTGGGGCTCATATCACACGGGTCTTGATATTCCTGCGGCTCACGGCACGCCTATTCACGCTTCATGCAGTGGCAAGGTCATAAAGATCAACACCACCTGCACTCATGACTACGGCAAGGAGGAGTCCTGCGGCTGTGGCGGCGGTTATGGAAACTATGTTATCATCGACCACGGCAACGAGTTCATCACCCTTTACGGACATCTCACAGAGGTAGATGTGGAGATAGGTGACGAGGTGAAAAAAGGCGACGTTATCGGCAAAATGGGTTCGACCGGCTTTTCAACAGGCGACCACCTGCACATTGAGATACGCTATCAGGGTTATATATTGAACCCTGCGTTCTATCTTGATGTTACACAATAAAAAAATCGACCTCTTATGGAAAAACATAAGAGGCCTTTTTTATCTTATTTTGAAGCACTCACACGCTTACAAAGACGTGAAATAATCGCTGTGATAAATCTTGTTCCTGCAGTGCAAAGAAGCATTATCACGGGGATAAATGTGACGATATATCTCGGTGGATTTTCCCAGATAAGGAAAAAGAGTATAACTCCCGTGAGAGTCACTATGCTGAAAAACAAAACAGAGTGGCGATGCTTGCCAGCGGCATAAACTGCACCAAACGCCATTGCTATGAGCATTGCACTGTGATAGCCGTCTACATAGCTACCAAGTAAGCGACTGTGCAATACCTCTCGAAGACCACCTGAGGGGTCGGAGCGTGATAGATATTTGCCATAGGAAAAACCACCGCTGTCCCACGTTCTGGCGACTTTGTGATAAGCCATTTTGCAGGCTTCATAAGGGGTGCTTATGTTTTCAAGGCGGGCTTTTATTTCCCGGATATTCGCCTGCTTTTTGGCGTCATATGTATCAAATGACATTGTGAAGTCAACGTCCTCGTCAACGTGGGTCTTGTATTCGCTGTTAAGGCTCATCATTATCCAGTGTGTAACAGGAAAACGATATCTGTCTACCATTTTTTCATCAGAGATACCCATGGCAAGACCGCCATAGTATGCCGCCTTTGACACGCCAATAAACAGCATAACAGCCGCAAGGCTCAGGATAGCTCCCCTTTTTACACCCATTTTCAGCACAAAAAATATCATCACTGAAATCAGAATTATTGCAATGCTTCCCTTTACAGTGTTTCCAAGTGCGATAAAAAGGCTTGCTATAAGAGCATAGACAACGCTTTTGGTTTTGCTTTTTTCTTTCACCGCAAGGGTCAGAAAATAAAGAGTACAGCTTACAAATATCATGCCTGCTGTATCAGAATGAAAAAACGGAGTATAAAGCAGCATAACAGGCATAAGTGCCGAAATAATGCCGCAAAAAAGCCTTTGGCTGTTAAGTTTGAATATCCTCTCCCCTGTGAGAAAGGTCATTATTACGCTAAGTTGAATAAGAATTACGTTAAAGGTCTGCCCCGCATAGATGCTCACGCCACCGGTGAAAAGCTTCCATAAGGCGAAAAAGGGTATCTGCAAATATATCATGCCCCATGCGTTAGGGTATTTTGCAGCATAAATACGATAGCTTTCTTTGATGCTCCCCAGATCCTCACCCATGACAAAGCGTTTTGCGAACTCCCCTGTTATTTTTGGGTCAACCATTTCGTAATTGTAATAAAGATAACGCACAAACAATATCTGCAATGCAAGCAAAATCAGGCAGAAAAAAGCAAATATAAGTCTGACACGCTTTTTGGTAAGCTTCTTTTCACAGCGTTTCAGAGCAATATACAACACTATCGCCGCCGCAAGGAAAAATGGTCCAAGACAAAGCATTCGTATGTTACTGCGTTTTATGTATGAGATAAACACAGTTGCAGTGCAACAGCAGCACACGATCATGCTTGTGACCGCAAAAAATCGGCCGGTTTTCTTCACAAACATTTTTATCTCCTTATTAGGATGTATCCTCATAATATATTTTTTTACATGAGTTCGCCCTGTTTTTTTATTTTGTTCTATATTTCTACATTTGAATTATATCATCAACGGAAATAAGTTTCAATTATTTTAACAACTGAAATTGAAGGAACTTTTTAAAGTTTTTTTAGTGAATAAAACAAAAAAATCGCCGCTCTGTTGCAAAAAACAAAGCAGCGAGTATTAGTATAAGACCATTATTTTGTGCCGAAGATCCTGTCACCTGCGTCGCCAAGACCAGGAACGATATAAGCGTCCTCGTTGAGCTTTTCATCAAGGTTGCCTACATAAATGTCGATATCAGGGTGAGCCGTTCTCAGAGCGTCAAGACCCTCAGGAGCAGCGATTATGCACATGAACTTGATGTTCTTGCAGCCCTTGTCTTTCAAAAAGTCAACAGCCTGTATCGCAGATCCGCCTGTCGCAAGCATTGGGTCACAGACAATAACAAGTCGCTCGTTTATTCTATCAGGGAGCTTGCAGTAATACTCGTGAGGCTCGTGTGTGACCTCGTCACGATAAAGACCGATATGACCGACCTTTGCAGACGGAACAAGTGCAAGAAGTCCGTTTACCATGCCAAGACCTGCCCTCAGGATAGGCACGATAGCAAGCTTTTTGCCGCAGAGCATAGGGAGCTTTCTTGTGGTTATAGGTGTTTTCACCTCAACGTCCTCTGTTGGCAGATCTCTCATAGCCTCATAGCCCATGAGCATTGCGACCTCTTCCACAAGTATACGGAACTCTCTTGTTCCTGTGTTTTCGTCACGCATAAGTGTTATTTTGTGCTTTACAAGCGGGTGATTGATGATATTTACGTTCCCCATTTTT
>NZ_FR890793.1:92375-94419 GCF_000435935.1 Ruminococcus sp. CAG:57
CATTTTTATGATTTCCTTTCATAGTATATTTTAAATTTACATTTTTGTACGCAGTGACGGGTGAATACTGTTCGCCCCTACGTTTTATTATTTCTTAGCTACATTGCCCTTTTTCTTTGAAAGCATAACGTTTGTAAGTATGCCGAGGATAAGAGCTGCGGCAACTTCGGTGAGTGTTATATCACCGAATGTGAGTGTCAGACCGCCGATACCTGCAATGAGGATAACGGACACAACAAAGAGATTTCTGTTATCGTCAAGGTTTGCGTCCTGTATCATTTTAAGACCTGAAACTGCGATAAAGCCGTAAAGAGCGATACAAACGCCACCCATTACGCATGCAGGGATAGAATCAACGAACGCAACAAGCGGAGTGATGAACGAAAACAGCATACAGCCTATTGCTGCCGCAAAGATAGTTATTACAGATGCGTTTCCTGTGATAGCAACGCAGGCAACGGACTCACCGTATGTTGTGTTCGGACAGCCGCCGAACAGTGCGCCCGCGATAGAACCTACACCGTCGCCGAGAAGCGTTCTTGTAAGACCAGGCTCTTCAAGGAGGTCATGGTCGATAATAGAAGAAAGGTTTTTATGGTCAGCAACGTGTTCTGCAAAAACAACAAGTGCAACTGGCACATAGGCTACAAATATAGTTGCAAAATATGTGAAGTCGAACTCTTTAAGACCTTTCAGACCTGAAACAAATGCAAAGTCAGGCAGGCTAACAAATGTTTTCAGTGAAACGCTGCCGTCTGTGAGCATATAGCTGCTGAAAATGCTGAAATCTACTATTTTAAGTGCGTCAATATCACATATATTGCCGATAACAGTGAAGATCGCTGCGGCTGCATAGCCTGCGAGGATACCGATTATAAAAGGTATAAGTCTGAGTGTTTTCTTGCCATATGTTGAGCAAAGCATTACCACTGCAAGGGTGATAAGTCCGCAGATAAGAGCCACATATGACGAGCCTACAGGCACGTTGGATACAGTTTCGATTATCTCAGGTGTGCCGCTGTCGGTGGAGACTGCATACTCTGTTACCTGCTTTGTTACGTCGCCTTTGACGAGGTCGCCGATAGCATTTCCTGCAAGGGAAAGTCCGATTATAGCAACGGTCGGTCCTATTACCACCGCAGGCATGAGCTTATTGAGCCAGCCTACTCCAACAAATTTTACTACTATTGCGATAACGACATATACAAGTCCTGCAAGGAATGCACCGACGATAAGTCCAAGCATACCAAGCTGCATTGAAACGCCGCCTGCAAAAGCCGCCGCCATTGAGCCTAAAAAAGCAAAGGACGAGCCAAGGAACACAGGGCTTTTTCTTTTTGTAAAAAGGATATAAACTATAGTTCCCACACCTGCACCAAACATTGCAGCCGCAGGAGTAAGACCTTTGCCGATAATAAGCGGCACAGCGATGGTCGCCGCAAGGATAGCCAACATCTGCTGAAGTGCGAACACTACCAGTTGACCAGCCTTTGGCTTGTCTGAAACATCAAAAATAAGTTTCAATATAACACCTCATTCATATAAATTTTCTCACGTTTTCCATTTCCGATATAAACAGGAAAACACTTCTTTGCGGTACGTTTTGACACAAACCGCCTTTTTAATTTTAACTTATAACAATATTTTTGTCAATGAGCTAAATGCCGTATTTCAGCAGGATTTTTTGTGCGTAATTGCCCATTTTCTTTGACAAATAAGCCGTTTTGCGTTATAATAGCAATTGATATATTGTATTATGTGAGGTAATGACATGAAAAATTACAGATATGTTCTTTTTGACCTTGACGGCACGCTTACTGAGTCGGGCGAGGGCATAATAAATTCGGCTGTATACGCACTGAAAAAGTTCAGCATAGAGCCTGAGATGAGCACGATGACAAAGTTTCTCGGTCCGCCGCTGAAAGACTCTTTCAGGGATTTTTACGGCTTTGATGATGAAAAATGCGAGCAGGCTGTTAAATACTACCGTGAATACTACACCACCAAGGGCATTTTCGAGAACCGTGTTTACGAGGGAGTGGAA
>NZ_FR890793.1:94479-169054 GCF_000435935.1 Ruminococcus sp. CAG:57
GGCTGGGCTTCACCTTGCGGTGGCGACTTCTAAGCCGCAGGTCTTTGCGGTGAAGATACTGGAGCATTTTCACCTTGCACAGTATTTTGACTACATAGGCGGTGCGGAGCTTGACGGCTCCAGGAGCGTAAAGGCGGACGTTATCGTGCACACTTTGAAAAACTGCGGTGTTAATGACCGCTCACAGGTGATAATGGCAGGCGACAGGCATCATGACGTGCTTGGTGCAAAAGCTCTTGGTATAGATTGTATCGGTATGCTTTACGGCTACGGCACAAGAGAGGAGCTTTCCAAGGCAGGTGCGGTGTATATAGCCGAAACGCCTCTGGAAGCCGCAAAATGGCTTCTGGGATAAATTTGACAGGTGTATAAAAGAGCGAAAACCTATTGCAAAAGTCAAATGTTTATGATATAATAAAATAAATTATTATGTGGCGGCATAAGAAATAAGCTTGTGATCCTGCCACGATCAAGAGGAGTTGTTTTCTGTGATAAAGTTTCGCAACCATATAGGGACTATAGGTATATCCACCGGATATCTCAGACAGCTTATCTCGGATACTGCCGAAAGCTGTTTCGGCGTGGCAGGACTTAACGCCTATGGTGCAAAACAGGGCGTTTCTGCAATGCTAAAGAAAGAGAACACCACAAAGGGCGTTATAATCCGTCAGGACGGGGACGAGCTTATCGTTGACCTGCACATCACTGTGAACTACGGCATAAATGTCGGAGCTATCGTTGACAGCATCATTCACAAGGTAAATTATGTTCTGACAGAGCAGGCAGGGGTCAACGTTAAATCTGTGAACGTTTACGTTGACGAAATGAAAGGCTGAACGTCCTAGGATATCTATAACAGTATAGGAGGAAAACTATAGTGATAAACGGAGGCTTGCTGCGTGACGCTGTCATAAGTGCCGCACACAGCATATCTAACAAGAAAAAATCAGTTGACGAGCTTAACGTGTTCCCAGTACCTGACGGAGATACAGGAACTAATATGTCAATGACTATAACAAATTCCGTAGCAGAGCTTGAAAATCTCAGCGACGATACAGACTGCTCAGTTGTGGCAAGCACAACAGCTTCTGCACTTCTTAGAGGTGCAAGAGGAAACTCAGGCGTTATACTTTCGCTTATTTTCAGAGGCTTTGCAAAAGGACTTGCAGGCAAAAAGGAAATGGGTGCGAATGAGCTTGTGGAGTCGCTGGAACAGGGCGTTTCAGGAGCATACAAGAGCGTAATGAAGCCTACAGAGGGAACTATCCTGACAGTTGCAAGAGAGTCTGCGGAGAAAGCAAGAGAAATGCTCCACTCCACAAACGATCCTATTATTATAATGGAGGAAGTTTGCAAACAGGCTGAACTTTCACTGAACGAAACACCAAAGCTTCTCCCTGCTCTTGCCAAGGCAGGCGTTGTTGACGCAGGCGGCAAGGGACTTCTCATTATCTTTGAAGCAATGAGAGATGTATTCAAGGGTGGCGAAATAGTAAAGGCTGATGCTCCTGCACAGAAACAACAGGTAACAGTCGACACATTTGCGGCTACTGTTGGTCAGTATGACTGTGAGATACACTTCACATACTGCACTGAAATGATAATCACAAAGAAAGCTGACGCTGACGATTCATCAAAGCTGAGAGCTTATCTTGAAACCATAGGTGACTGCGTTGTAGTTGTCGAGGACGATGAGATAATAAAGGTACACGTTCATACCAACGACCCTGGTAAGGCTATCCAGAAGGGTCTTGAATTTGGCTACATCAATCTGCCAAAGATAGAAAATATGAAGCTCCAGCACAAGGCCAGACAGAAAGAAGCAAAACAGGAGTTCGTTCCTGCAAAGCCTGAAAAGCAGTACGGCTTTGTTGCAGTTGCGGCAGGAAACGGCATTGAATCAATGTTCAGAGATATCGGCGTTGACTGCATCGTTAAGGGCGGACAGACCATGAACCCTTCCACTGAGGATATACTTGCGGCAATAATGTCATGCCCCGCTGAAACGGTTTTCGTTCTGCCAAACAACAAGAACATCATCATGGCGGCTGAGCAGGCTGTTAAGCTTGCAGACAGAAAGGTATGCGTGCTTCAGACAAGGACTATACCGCAGGGAATGTCAGCAATGCTGGCATTTGACCCTGACGCTGATTTCAATACGAACCGCATTGAAATGACCAATGCACTTGAAAGAGTTGCCACAGGTCAGGTAACATTTGCGGCAAGGGATTCTGACTATGAGGGTCACGCTATCAAGCAGGGCGAGATACTCTGCATTGAAAACGGCAAGCTGAGCTTTGTGGAAAAGGACGTTTCAAAGGCAGCTTACAAGCTCACAAAGAAGCTTGTTAAGGGTGACAGCTCATTCATCACGATCCTTTACGGCTCAGACGTTACAGACGAGGCGGCTGAGGCACTGCAAAAGCAGGTAGCTGCGAAGTTCTCAAATCTTGATGTAAACCTTATAAACGGCGGTCAGCCTGTTTACTACTACATCATTTCTGTAGAATAAGATAACAAGGCGGACGGCATTGAGCTGTCCGCTTTTTTGTACAATGGAGAAATTTTTATGAGTGATATAACAAAGGTTCAGTGCAGGAAATGCCTGTTGGAGGATATGGACGAAAATGATTTTCTCCGTGATATGCGTTCGCACATTGCGGCATATCCTGCGGACAAGAAAGTATCAGAGGAAGAGTATCGTCAGCGTTTGGCGTTTTGCAAGGATTGTGAAAAGCTTGTGGACGGAATGTGCGTTTTATGCGGCTGTTATGTTGAGCTGAGGGCGTTGAAGATAGGTATGCGTTGTGCGGATATAAACAAGAAGTGGTAAAGGCATACTGTTCATTCAGGCAAGTTCCTTCCACCGCAAAATCGCTACGCTCTTTGCGGGTTTTACTTTGTTTATTTGGATAGAAAAAGCGGTGCAGAGATTTGTTCTCCGACACCGCTTTATTGTTTCTTTTACTGTTGTGTGCTTTTTTTACTTTTCTGCACCGCTTAGTCGGCTGTCGCCGAATGAGGCTCTGCCTCATACTCCGCAGGGGCTTTGCCCCTTGACCCCACAAGCCCTCTAACGCCGGGCTTGAGCCTGCGTTTTATCTCTCGCTACGCTCGGTGTTGGGGGCACAACTTTGGTCAGCTATGCCCATTCCTCACTCCTCACTTACTCCGCCATTGCTTCTTCCATTTCCTTTACAAGCTCTCCGAACATTGCAAGTGCCTCATTGATAGGCTGAGTTGTTGCCATATCTACACCTGCACCCTTAAGCAATGAGATAGGGTCAGTTGAGCAGCCACCTTTCAGGAATCCTATATAGTCCTTTACCGCAGGTTCGCCATACTTCAATATCCTCTGTGAAAGTGCGATAGCCGCAGAATAGCCTGTTGCATACTGATAAACATAATAGTCATAATAGAAGTGAGGTATCCTTGCCCACTCCAATTTTATCTCATCATCAAGCACTATTCCGTCACCGAAATAAAGCTTGTTTAGCTCGCCGTAAAGCTCGTTCAGTCCTTCGACTGTCAGACTCTCCCCTGCCGCTACCATTTCATTTATTTTCAGCTCAAACTCTGCGAACATTGTCTGGCGGTAAAGTGTGGTACGGAACTGTTCAAGGAAGTAATTTATAAGATACGCTCTCTGCTTTTTATCCTCGGTGTTTTTCAGCAGATACTGCATAAGAAGGGCTTCGTTGCAAGTTGAGGCTACCTCTGCCACAAAGATAACGTAATCTGAATATACCACAGGCTGATTTTTATTTGAAAGATACGAGTGGATAGCGTGACCCATTTCGTGCGCCAGCGTGAACATACAGTTAAGTGTATCCTTATGATTGAGCAGTACATAAGGGTGAACTCTTGCACCTGCGGAATATGCTCCGCTTGTTTTGCCCTCGTTCTCGTAAACGTCTATCCAGCGGTTTTCAAAGCCCTCTTTGAGTATGTTGAGATAATCCTCGCCCATAGGTGCAAGGGCTTTCAGGACAGTTTCCTTAGCCTCCTCAAAGGTTATCTTCATATCTGCGTCAGGAACAACAGGAGTATAAAGGTCATAGAAATGCAGCTCATCAACGCCCAAAAGTTTCTTTCTCAGTGCAACATAATCGTACATATAGTGCATATTGTCATGGACGGCTTCAATAAGGTTTTTGTACACTGAAACAGGTACTTCTGTTCCGTCCAAAGCGGCTTCAAGGCTTGAATCATATCTTCTTGCCTTTGCATAGAAGTTCACCGCTTTTATCTGTGCCGACAGTGTTGCCGCACAGGTGTTCCTGAACTTGTCAAATGTGCCGTACATAGACTCGAAAGCCGACTTTCTCAGTATTCTGTCTTCGCTCTGCACCAGTGGGATATAGCTTCCGTGTGTAACCTGATGAGCCTTGCCGTCCTTATCCACAGCGTCAGGGAAACGCAGGTCAGCGTCAGAAAACATAGAGTATATATTTTCAGGGGACTGACCCATTTCACCAGTCAGGGCAAGTATCTTCTCCTCAGCCTCAGAGAGGATATGAGCCTTTTTACGACGTAGCTTATCCAGCGCACGCTTATAAAGCTTCAACTCAGGCTTATCCTCATAGAATTTCTGAAGCTTATCCTCCTCGATAGAAATGATCTCAGGTGTTTCAAAGCTTCCTGCTGAATTTACTGCCACATAAGCGTTCATAAGCTGACCGATAAAGCCCTGATACTTTGCATTTGCAGTGTCCTCGTCAGAACGTCTTTGAGCATAGTTGCCAAGGCTGTCGCAAAGAACAGATATCTCGTCTGAAAGTTTCATAAAATCATAAAGCGTGTCAGCACTCTCGCTAAGTCTGCCCTTGAACGCCGCTATTCTCTCAGGCATAGCCTTCAACTTTTGCAGATCCTCCGCCCACTTTTCGTCAGTGGCATAAATATCCTCCAGTGCCCACTTGAACTGTTCAGGCACTTCACTTCTCTTAGGTATTCTTTCCTCGCTCATTTTCATGACCTCGTTTCTATAATAATAGGTATAGGCTTGTCTTGTGTGGTATTGCCTATGATTAATTTGCGTAACGCTGGTTACATTATACTCCATTGACGTACTTTTGTCAAATTAGGGCAGGTGAACTGTAAAATAATACACGATACAAATAAAAATACACCCAGCGGCATAAAGCTAGGTGCCAATCTCCTTTGCGAGCTTTATTGCCTGCTTTTTAAACTCTTCATCATATTGTTTTCCTGTTCCCATTGATGACACACTCCCTTGTTTTTATTATACTTTGATTGTTTTGTATGTGTCAAGTTTTATTATACAGGATTGCAACTATGATGCAGGAGATTCAGGGCTGATATAATCACAGCATAAAGAAAAGGGCAATGTCCTCCGTGAGTGGAAGGCATTGCCCTTTTTTCCTTTAGAAAAAATCAGTTCAATTGTTTTTGCAGTCATTGAAGGCGATACAGATCATCAAATAAAGTGTCTGCTTTGTACTGCTCCCTAAAACTATAATTTCATCATACGATACCCAATACCGATATGTGTTTGTATCAGCGCCTGACTGCTGTCACTAAGCTTTTTTCGCAGGGTAGCCATAAATACACGCAGGGAGGCTTCGCTGTTATCCGCAGGAGTTCCCCATACACTTTGGATAATGTACTTATGCGTCAGCACCTTGCCGACATTCTTGGCAAGCAGGCAAAGCAGCTTGTATTCTATCGGTGTCAAGTGAATTTCTTCATCATCAAGGTGAACACAGCCTGAAACATAGTCTATCCGTAATCTGCCATTGACAAACTCCGTGACCGAGATGTTTTCGGACTTCATAAGCCGCCTTTGTATCACCCTGAGCCTTGCGAGAAGTTCATCAACAGAGAAAGGCTTTGTCAGGTAATCATCTGCACCTTTGTCAAGGGCTGTTATCTTGTCCCTTTCCTCGCTCCTTGCACTGACTATGATGATAGGAACATCGCTCCAAGTGCGTATATGCTCTATCACCTCAACACCGTCAATATCAGGCAGTCCAAGGTCAAGTATGATAATATCAGGCTTATGCGAAGCGCTGAGCATGATCGCTTCATTGCCCCTGACAGCAGTAATAAAGCGATAGTCATTCATTTTAAGAGTAGTTGTAATAAGATTTCTGATAGGCTTGTCATCCTCCACCACCAGAACAAGATATTCATTCATTTAAATCGACCTCTCCTATTGGCAGAGTAAAGCTGACAACTGTACCGTTTGGTATGTTGTCGCTGACAGATATAGTACCGCCGTGTGAAGTAATAATTGACCTGCACAGTGCAAGCCCCAGCCCCAGACTTCTTCTGCTGTCTGAGGAACGGCTGCCGCCCGTATAGAACATATCAAATACCTTTTCTTTTTCTTCATCGGAGATACCAGAGCCGTGATCGGACACGGATATCACAACAGTATGCGCATTTTCTCGGCGCACACTGACGGTAACATCAGAATCCTCATCACTGTACTTAACAGCATTATCCAGAAGATTGACTATGACCTGTACGATAAGGTTCGCATCTGCCATAACGGGGATTATCTCGTCATACATATCAACGATGATATTTCGCTTTGGGTGAGTGCGTTTGGTGTGTCTGACAGCCTCCTGAACAATGTCATCAAGTATCTCTACCGAGATATTGAGCTGCATTCTGCCGTCCTCAATTCGTGTAGCGTATAAAAGATTTTCCACCATTTCGATAAGCCACATTGATTCGGAATAAATATCCGTGTATATCTGCTGACGTGCTGATTCATCAAGCGTATCGCCGCCGGAAATGAGCGTACTGGCATTGCCTGATATGGAGGTCAGCGGTGTTCTGAGATCATGGGATATGGAACGGAGCATATCAGCTCTAAGCTGTTCATTCTGCGCCAGAAGTGCCGCCTCCTCCTTTTCACGGGCATTCTGCTCAGCGATCAGGATATTGCGTTTCAGCTTATTGGCAAGCGTTCCTGCAATGAACGCTGTAATAAACATCGTCACAAATGTGACAAGATAGCCTGCATCGTGAACTGAAAGAGAAAACTCAGGATAGGTGAAGAAGCAGTTGAAAAGCATCACTCCTACTAATGATGATATCAGGCAGAAATACATCTTTGATGTAAAAATGGATATCACAAGCACAGCAATAATATACAGCATGATAATGTCCGCATCGGCAAGTTGAAAGGCTTTGAATGCGTATCCGGCAAGTGTTGCGGCTGTCAGCACCACAATACATATAGCGGAGTCTTTGAACACAGAAAATGCTTTAGAACTTTTTATAGAATTAGCAGTCATAAGGATCACCCTTGTTATTATAACATATCACTTTTGTGTTCGTCAACATCATCTTCTGACAGGTCGTGTTCACGTCTGCTCTTTTGTATCTCCTCGATGAATTCATCTACTTTTTTTCATAATATAAAAACCGTAGAGAAACATTGCTCATACAGACAGTGCAAGCAGAACATCTCTCACACGATCATCTCCTAGATTCTGAAACACTTCTGGATATCCCGAACCTCACCTATGACAAATGCGATGTCATCAGTTTCAATTACAGTGTCCGGTGAAGGGATAAATACCTCTTCTCCGCGTTTGATCGTCAGAATATTGATCTTGAATTTCTTTCGTATATCAATCTGTGAAAGCGACTTTCCGAACCAGTCCTTCGGTACTTTCAGTTCGTAGATCGAGTAATTGTTATCCAGATGAATAAAGTCGAGTATGCTGTCTGATGCATATTTTGTAGCGATGCGAAGTGCCATCTGCTTCTCAGGATAGACAACCTCATCGGCTCCGTTTTTAAGCAGGAATTTCATTTGTACATCATTTGTCGCACGGGATATGACTTTCTTTGCCCCCAGCTCCTTGAGCAAAGACGTTGTTTCCAGAGAAGACTGAAACCGGCTGCCGAGTGCAACGATACAAACATCATAGTTTCCTACACCAAGCGAACGGAGAAATTCCTCATTGGTGCTGTCACCGATCCTTGCGTTGGTCACATAAGGCAGGATATCGTTGATATGCTTCTCATTTTCATCTACTGCCATGACCTCACACCGAAGCTCCTCCATGCGTCTGGCAATATGACTGCCGAATTGACCTACTCCGATAATTAAAACTGTTTTCATATATAAGACTCCTTATCCTACAGATATTTTTTCAAGCGGTAAGCGTGAATTCTGGCTGTCCGCCGACGGCAGAGCTGCATAAATGAGTGTCAGTCCGCCGACTCTCCCGAAAAACATAAGTATCATCAGTATCACACGGGATACAGCAGACAGACCGCTTGTAATGCCGAGTGACAGCCCTACAGTACCGATAGCTGAGCTTGTTTCAAACAGACAGGTCAGCAGCGGTAGATTTTCCACTCTGCTGATAATGACACCGCTTGTAAAGAACAATACAAGATACATAAACAAAACAGCGCCTGCACTGCGGACAGTTTCGTCTGATATTCTTCTTTTGAAACACTGCACATCATTTCTGCGGCTAAACACTGTGATCGCAGAAAGGAACAGAACAGCAAAAGTCGCTGTTTTCATACCGCCCGCGGTGGAACCTGGAGAACCACCTATAAGCATAAGAATGATCATAATGGCTGTACCTGATTCATCCATAGCAGCGAGATCAGTTGTGTTAAAGCCTGCGGTTCGTGTTGTGACAGACTGAAACAGTGAATGGATCGTCCGGTCATGGATAGTCCCATGGTCATATTCAAAAAAGAAGAAATACAGCGCAGGCAGAACGATCAAGACAGCAGATGTCATCAGTACGACCTTGCTTTGCAGAGAGTAGCGCCTGATCCTGTGCTTGTGTGTTCCGATATCGCCCCAGACGAGAAAGCCGATGCCTCCCGTAATAATTAGCAGCATAATGATGATATTGAGATAGATGTTGCTGTGGTAAAAGGTCAGCGATGAGAACGGTTCTTTTATGCCTAACAGATCAAAGCCTGCATTGCAAAAAGCCGATATGCTGTGAAACAAGGAATACCACAGTCCCTTAGCGATACCAAGATCATTGCAGAAAACGGGTGCAAGCAAAGCCGCACCGATCATCTCTATGATAAGTGATGTTTTAAGGATAAAGCCTGTCAGCTTCACAATACCGCCTACCTGCGGTGCGGAGATGGATTCCTGCATCGTACTGCGCTGCCACAGACCGATTTTCCGCCCTGATGCTCTAATGATCGCAAGCCCGACGGTGATAACGCCCATACCTCCGATCTGAATTAGCATCAGAATGACCACCTGCCCAAACATAGACCAGTATGTAGCAGTATCCTTTACAACAAGCCCAGTCACACAGGTAGCTGAAACGGCTGTGAACATTGCATCAGGGAATGAAGTCACACACCGCTGCCTTGATGAGATCGGCAGCATCAGAAGCAGCGTGCCTACCAGAATTAGGCAAAAGAAGCTGATAATGATGACCCGAAATGAAGTCATATGAGTTCTGTTTTTTACTCTATTTTTATGTAACATCGTACACCTCTCGTTCAAATTATAGCTTTATTATATCACATGAGCGGTTAAAGTGCTGTTAAGATTACGGTTACGGCGTTAAGATTTCGTTAAGGCACAATATTGATGTGTGCCGCTTGCCCGTAGTCTATTAGAACACCTGCAAACCGTTCCACACAAGTCCGTATCATCATTATGGCGCGCGCCACAATGACAGCATACCCTTTTTGAAACTGAATAACCTGAGATTTGCTCACACAAGTACTTCTCAGGTCTTTTCTTTTCAGGCGGTTAGTTTTCCGCTCGGCAGGCTCGGACGGCTCTGAGGGGCGTTTCCGTTCGTCTGAAAGCACTGTCAAGCCGAGGTCATCGCCAATGCTCTTGGTGGTGAAGCAGAGACAGAAGAGAATGAGGACACTAATAAAAAAAACAGGCTCTTGATACAAGAACCCGTTTTCATGGTGCCGGTGACCGGGGTCGAACCGGTACGGTATCGCTACCATCGGATTTTGAGTCCGACACGTCTGCCAATTCCATCACACCGGCACATAACATTATGATTATAGCACACTTTTTTCATTTTGTCAAGCAAACTGCAAGTAAATTCTGCATTTACTGGTTTGTATATTTTCAACATAAAACACATTTGACGACTCTTGACTTTTGGAGAATTTTATGATATAATTAAAAACAAGGCAGTAAAGAAATTATTTTCTCCGTCATCGGCAATTACGGAACTGCTGCCGCAAAATAATCGGGAGGGATCTATCGTGAATATAAATGAAATGACAGTGCTTATATGCGACGATTCTATGTTCGCTCG
Source organism: Ruminococcus sp. CAG:57 (assembly GCF_000435935.1). NCBI lineage: Bacteria > Bacillati > Bacillota > Clostridia > Eubacteriales > Oscillospiraceae > Ruminococcus > Ruminococcus sp. CAG:57. Next base: position 104,745 of record NZ_FR890793.1, read on the forward strand.
CAAAAAGCTCAGTATGTCTATTTCTGGATTTGGAGTAAAAGCCGTTTATGAAGCAGCCGACGGTGAGGAGGCTGTCAGCAAATATAAGGAGTTCAAGCCTGACGTGGTTTTCATGGATATCATCATGCCAAAGGTAACAGGTATTGAAGCCCTCAAACAGATAATAGCAGAAGACCCTGACGCTAAGGTGATAATGGCTTCTTCTGTTGGTACTCAGAGCCATTTGAAAGACGCTCTTAAGTCGGGAGCTGTGGACTTTTTGCAGAAACCTATAGCTGATAATGACGCTCTTAATGTCCTTGAGAACGTTGCAAAGGGGGTACTGTAAATGTTTGCGCAGTTTTTTGGAGGCTACCTCTTTAACCATAAGCTTTGTACCGCTGAGGATCTTACTCAGGCTTTCGAGGCTAAAAAGCATACAAGACTTCGCCTTGGCGTTCTCGCTATAAACGCTGGTCTTATGACAGCCGAGCAGGTGGAGCACGTCAATATCACTCAGCAGAGTGTCGATAAACGTTTTGGCGACCTTGCCGTGGAGCTTGGCTATGTTACCGCTGACGACGTTGAAAAGCTTCTCGCTCAGCAGCCTACAGATTACCTTCTCCTGGGTCAGACCCTTGTTAATAACGGTGCTCTTACCAATGCTGAGTTTGAAAAGGCACTTAAAGACTATAAGGCTGAAAATCAGATAACCGACGATATTTCAGACAATCAAACAGAAACTCTACATAACCTTATCAATGAGTTCTATCATTTTGACAATGATGAAAATGCTCGTATCTGTACTGATTATGTTACTTTGCTTTTCAAAAATCTTATCAGATTTATCGGTGACGATTTCACTCCTATGGAAGCGTCAGTTATAAAGAATTTTGCAGCAGAACATATCGTTATCCAAAAAATAAATGGAAAGTATAACGCTGAGGCTTGCATTGCCACAGATTCAAAGACATATATGGCTTTCGCTGAGAGGTTTGCCAAAGAGAGCTTCACGGAGGTCGATGACTTTGTAAACGCTACAGCAGGCGAATTTCTGAACGTAAACGACGGTCTGTTCGTTGTAAATGAGTCAAACGAGCATGGCGTTGAACTTACACTCACACCGCAGGAATTTTTGGAAAATGGTGAGCTTGCCCTGTCAGGCACTGCATTCTGTATCCCGGTGAACTATCCGTTTGGCAAGCTGAATTTCATCATTGCCACCTGATATAATTTTACAAGCACATAATATCCGCCGCTGTCCAGCTTTGTTCAGCGGCGTTGATGTTCTTTGCCTTTTTTTATAACTTTTTTTCAAAAACACTTGAAATTTCATTGGAAGTATGTTATAATAGTAAGGTAACAAAAGTTAGATTGATATGATTCAGTTATTGTTCCTCATCAATCCGAGATATAGGTGTGCGGGTCCTGTGCAATGAAACGCTGTGAACCATGTCAGGCGGGGAACCGAGCAGCATTAAGCGGTTTGTTTCGTGTGTCACAGTTCCGCCCGCACGCCCATATGTCGGATTGATTTTTTTATTTTCTTGATTGGAGTGAGAGTTTTGTATCAGGCATTGTACAGAAAATGGCGTCCAATGTCATTTGACGATGTTGTTTCACAACCGCATATTACAACTACTCTCAAAAATCAGATAAAAAGCGGCAAGACCGCCCACGCCTATCTTTTCACAGGCTCGAGAGGTACGGGAAAGACCACCTGCGCAAGAATTTTTGCAAAGGCTATCAATTGCCTTGACCCACATGACGGTGAGCCATGCCTTGAATGTGAGATATGCAAAGACGCTGACAACGGCACTCTTTCCGATATTATCGAGATTGACGCTGCTTCAAATTCTAAAGTAGACGATATCAGAGAACTGCGTGAAGGCGTTGTCTATACTCCTGAAAGATGTAAATATAAGGTATATATCATAGACGAGGTGCATATGCTTTCCGCCGGCGCATTCAACGCCCTGCTGAAAACTATGGAAGAACCTCCTCCGCATGTCAAGTTTATTCTTGCCACTACGGAGATACATAAAGTTCCTGCAACTATCGTGTCGAGATGCCAGCATTTCGACTTCCACAGGATAAGAAACGAGGATATCGTTTCAAGGCTTATGTATATTGCTTCTCAGGAGGGCTTTACCCTCCACGAAGATGCCGCAGGCATGATAGCAAGGCTTTCTGACGGTGGTATGCGTGACGCACTTTCCCTTTTAGACCAGTGCGTTGCCTATGAAAATGACATCACCCTTGACGTTGTTTCCTCAGCTTCCGGCATTGCAGGACGTGATTATCTTTTTGATATTCTCGAAAAGATAGCCGAAAAGGACGCCGCAGGCGCACTCAGAGTCGTTGACAAGCTTTATGATATGTCAAAAGATCTGAAAGTCTTGGCAGGTGAACTGCTCGCTCAGATGAGAAATGTCATGATAATCAAAACTATCGACAACAACAAGGATCTTATAACTTGTCTGCCTGACGAGTATGAAAGACTTAAAGCCCTTGCAGAACGCATGAAGCTGGACGAGATACTCGGGGATATAAATACTTTGCAGGAGTGCAGCGAGCGTTTTGCAAAAAGCACATCAAAGCGTATCGAGCTTGAAATGTGTATCATAAAGCTGTGCGGAGCTGCTCAAAAAGCAGGTGCAACTGTGCAGGCTGTATCAGGCAATGCTGAGATCACGGTGCTTCTTAATAGAATAACTCAGCTTGAGAATGCACTAAAAAATGGTGCCGTTTTGCAGACTCAACCGCAGATCGCCACTCCAGTTCAGCAGGAACAAGCTCCACCACCAAAGCCTTTAGACCCGGATTTCAAGAAAATGAAAGCAAGCGACTTCAAGCTTGTGCAGACTTGGGACAACATTGTGGAGCAGGTCAAGCAGACAAATCCTGCCATAGGCTGTTTCTTAGTCAATTCAAAGGCTTATATGTGTCAGAATGTGTTGCTTATGATAGTACACAATGACTTTTATCTCAAAAAGTTCAAAGCAAGCGGCGATGCTACGGTGCTTAATGAGATACTGAAAAATAATTTCGGACAAAACTTCACTATCAAAGTCAAATCAGCCAAAAATGTCGCACCTGAGGATACGGAAAATCCTATAAATCAGTTGCTTGACAAAGCGAAAAAACTTGATATTGAAGTTGATATAAAAAAATAATTTTGAATATAAGGAGTTTTTAAAATGAAAGCAAGACTTCCACAGGGAATGGGCAAGGGTCCTTCCAATAACATGAATCAGATGCTCAAGCAGGCTCAGAAAATGCAGGACGAGATCACAGCTCTTCAGGCAGACCTTGAGCAGAGAGAGTTCACAGGTACAGCAGGCGGCGGAGTTGTTGAGGTAACTATCAACGGCAAGAGAAATGTCCTTAAGCTTGATATCAAGCCTGAGGTAGTTGATCCAGAGGACGTTGAAACACTTCAGGACCTCGTTATGGCAGCTTTCAATCAGGCTGTTGCTAACCTCGATGAAGTAAGCGACACTGAAATGCAGAAACTCACAGGCGGAGTATCATTCCCAGGTCTGTTTTAATGGCTGAGTCAAACGCACTGCCTTTGGTACTTCTGGCAGAGCAATTTGCAAAGCTCCCTGGTATAGGCATGAAGTCCGCACAGCGCCTTGCCTACTATGTTATGTCCATGACAGACGAGGACGCATCGGCTTTTGCAGCGGCTATCACTAATGCCCACAAAAGCGTTCATCTTTGCAGTGTTTGCCAGAACTTTACTGACAAGCCAAAGTGCCCTATCTGTGCCGACCCAAGACGTGACCACACAACGGTCTGCGTAGTAGAAGACCCAAAGGATATAGCCGCTTTCGAGCGTACTAAGGAGTACAAAGGCGTTTACCATGTTTTGCATGGACTTCTCTCCCCTATGGACGACATTTCCCCTGACAAGCTTAAAATAAAAGAACTGCTTGCGAGGATAGAGCCTGAGAATGTTAAAGAAGTCATTATGGCTACTAATCCTACAGTTAATGGTGAAGCTACGGCAATTTACATTTCAAGGCTGCTGAAACCCCTTGGTGTAAAGGTCACACGTTTGGCGTTCGGTCTACCCGTTGGCGGAGTGCTTGAATATGCTGATGAAGTGACGCTTTACAAGGCTTTGGAAAATCGAAACGAAATATAAGAAAAAACCTCCCCGAACTATTCGGAGAGGTTTTTTTTACGTCTAAGATTTTTGAAAAATTCCGTCAGTGTATCTGCACACCGCTCTTGCAGTATACCGCCTGTGCAAAGAGGTTTGTGATTATAGGGTAGCTCAAAAAGATTTACCACCGACCCGCAAGAACCAGCCTTTTGGTCATACGCACCAAAAACCACACGCTCAATTCGAGAATTTATTATCGCACCCGTACACATAGGACAAGGCTCGAGAGTAACAAAAAGCTCACAACCCATAAGCCGCCAACCCCCAAGATTGCGACTCGCTTCCTCAATAGCCACAAGTTCGGCATGAGTCAAGGGGGAACGCCCATACTCACGACGATTGAATCCCCTGCCGATTATTTCACCGCTGGAACGCTTCACAACTATCGCACCCACAGGTACTTCCCCCTGCTCTGCGGCAATTTCCGCAAGCTCCAACGCTTTTTTCATGTAAAGCTCATCTCTCGTCATATTATCCTCGCACACACAAACATAGTCACAAGAATTGCAGCTATCCACACTGCGATCGAGTTAGTTGAAATGAAAGATTTAACTCGCTTTGACATGGTCATAAAAGAATTATCATTTTCAATGTTGAATGTCCAGTCACCAAAGCTTGTAAGCTTCGAGTACATCACAAGTGATACACCAACGATCACTGTACAGATTATGACTTCTGCTATTTTGGCATAAGGAAGATCATAGAGAACAATGTAACTTAATACAAAATTCGTGATGTGGGCGCAAATACTCATTGAAATTGCAGTAAAAACCGAGCCTGTTCGTATAGTAAAAAGTCCAAGAACTGCAGTGCAGCACACAACAAAAGGCAGATATGTAATATCATAGTAGCACAAACCGTTCACAACAGCAGTGATCATAATAGCGAAGGTGTCACCAAATTGACGAAAAGTCTGCAAAAAAACTCCTCGAAATACTATCTCTTGCATTATAGGAACAATGATCGCAAAGAAAGCAAAAGAAACAAGAGCAACAACAGGATCCTCAGAGAATACAAAAATAGAATATATCCCGTCTAAATGCACAGTTGAAAACAGCAGACTAAGGATATATTGTCCAACTCTGCCCACAACGATTATGACCATCATAATTACCACAGCAGTTCCACGCATTTTTTCGTAGCCCTTTGAATTTGCAAAAACGACTTTGTTAGGGATCTTAGTAACGATCTTAAAAATAAGACCAGGCACAACAAACTTTGCAGCAAACAACAGACCTAAAATAAAAGTCATTCCAACACCATATCTGCCATATCCGCCATCTGTTTGAGAAAAATACACAAATGTACCAGTTGTATCCGGTGCGTATTTATTCACTATAAAATAGTTAAGAAAATCAATAGCAAGCATTACCACAAGACAAATGCCCAACAAACTACAGCATTTTAGCATAGAGATCCTCTCAGCTACCTCTGCCTTATGAGGCACAAAACCCTCGCCATCAATGTATGAGTGTTCTCTTGTATCATGTGTAAACTGGAATCCAAACGAATTCTGAGGATTTGAACGCCACTTTGCAAACGACTTCTTATAATCATCACTCTGATTTTGATAAGTTGTATCCTGGGCAACGTCAATCATATAATCTTTAGTATTTGTATCGTTCAAATTCTCACCTCCGATATACTAATTATAGCATATCACCGTACTTTTTTAAAGCATGCAAATATCATTTAACTTATTATTCATAATATTTTAAGACAAAAAAAGATCGGATACATATTGTACCCGATCTTTATATAGCAAACTAAAAATTAGTCTCTAACAGCAGTAACGACGCCAGAACCTACTGTTCTACCACCCTCACGGATAGCGAAACGAAGTCCCTCTTCGATAGCGATTGGAGTGATAAGCTCAACGTCCATCTCTACGTTATCGCCAGGCATGCACATTTCCTTGTCAGCAGGAAGTGTGATAACGCCAGTAACGTCAGTTGTTCTGAAATAGAACTGTGGTCTGTAGTTGTTGAAGAATGGAGTATGACGGCCGCCCTCTTCCTTCTTCAGAACGTAAACCTGACCTGAGAACTTTGTGTATGGGTGAATGGAACCTGGCTTACAAAGAACCTGGCCTCTCTGAATGTCAGATCTCTGGATACCACGGAGAAGTGCACCGATGTTGTCGCCTGCCTCAGCGTAGTCAAGGATCTTTCTGAACATCTCGATACCTGTTACAACAGTCTTTGGTCTCTCAGTTGAAAGTCCGAGGATCTCAACTTCGTCACCAGTCTTGAGCTGACCTCTTTCAACTCTACCAGTAGCAACTGTACCACGGCCTGTGATTGTGAATACATCCTCAACAGGCATCAGGAATGGGAGATCAGACTTTCTGTCTGGTGTTGGGATGAATGTGTCAACAGCGTCCATAAGGTCAAGGATTGGCTTGTAAGCTGGATCTGAAAGATCGTCTGGAGCTTCAAGAGCTGCAAGAGCTGAACCCTTGATGATTGGAGTCTCGTCGCCAGGGAAATCGTACTTGTCGAGGAGCTCTCTGATATCCATCTCAACGAGGTCGAGAAGCTCTTCATCGTCAACCTGGTCAGCCTTGTTCATGAAAACAACGATAGCTGGAACGCCTACCTGTCTAGCAAGGAGAAGGTGCTCTCTTGTCTGAGCCATAGGACCATCAGAAGCAGCAACTACGAGGATAGCGCCGTCCATCTGAGCAGCACCAGTGATCATGTTCTTTACATAGTCAGCGTGGCCTGGGCAGTCAACGTGAGCATAGTGACGGTTCTTTGTCTCATACTCAACGTGAGCTGTGTTGATTGTAATTCCTCTCTCTCTCTCCTCTGGAGCTGAGTCGATGTTGTTGTAATCCTTCTTCTCAGCAAGACCTTCAAGAGCAAGAGTCTTTGTGATAGCAGCAGTAAGAGTTGTCTTACCGTGGTCAACGTGACCGATTGTACCAATGTTAACGTGTGGTTTGGTTCTTTCGAAATGTGCCTTTGCCATAGGAATTTTCCTCCTTAAAATTTAATAGTTTCCGATTTAACATACCGTAGTATAATTATATCAAATAAAATGCAAATTTGCAATAGAAAAAGCAGAAAATTTTCCGCAAATTTATTAGTCCTTGTTTCTTGAAGCCATGATCTTCTCAGAGATAGACTTTGGTACCTGAATGTAGCTGTCAGGCTCCATTGTGTACTGTCCACGGCCCTGTGTCTTAGAACGCAGGTCATTTGAGTAACCAAACATTTCAGACAGTGGAACGAGAGCGTCTACCTGAACAGCACCAGTTCTCTGCTCCTGACCGAGGATCTGTCCACGACGGGAGTTGAGGTCGCCTATAACTGTTCCGAGATAATCATCAGGAGCGATAACGCAAACCTTCATGATAGGCTCAAGAATGATTGGTGAAGCCTTTCTCATAGCCTCCTTGAACGCCATAGAACCGGCGATCTTAAATGCCATTTCAGAAGAGTCGACTTCGTGATAAGATCCATCGTACAGCTCAACCTTAACGTCAACTACCTGGAAGCCAGCGAGAACACCGTTCTCCATAGCGCCCCTGATACCTGCGTCAACTGCAGGAATGTATTCCTTAGGAATAGCACCGCCGACAACCTTGTTGATGAACTCATAGCCCTTACCGGACTCGTTTGGCTCAACGTTGATCTTAACGTGACCGTACTGACCCTTACCACCTGACTGCTTAGCGTACTTGTAATCAACGCTTGCAGGAGCAGTGATTGTTTCCTTATATGAAACCTGAGGAGCACCGACATTTGCCTCTACCTTGAACTCACGGAGAAGTCTGTCTACGATGATCTCAAGGTGCAGCTCGCCCATTCCGGCGATAATTGTCTGACCTGTTTCCTCAGAAGTATAAGTTCTGAATGTTGGGTCCTCTTCAGCAAGCTTTGCAAGAGCGATACCCATCTTTTCCTGACCTGCCTTAGTCTTAGGCTCAATAGCGAGCTGGATAACAGGCTCAGGGAATTCCATTGACTCAAGAAGTACAGGGTGCTCTTCATCACAAAGAGTGTCACCTGTTGTTGTGTTCTTCAGACCGATAGCGGCACCGATATCACCAGCGTAGATAGTATCGATATCCTTTCTAGCGTTAGAGTGCATCTGAACGATTCTTCCGATTCTCTCGTCCTTATCCTTAGTGGAGTTATAAACTGTAGAACCAGCTGTCAGAACACCTGAATAAACTCTGAAGTAGCAGAGCTTACCAACGAATGGGTCTGTAGCGATCTTGAATGCGAGAGCAGCGAATGGCTGATCGTCGCCTGAAATTCTCTCAACTTCCTCACCTGTATTTACGTCAGTACCCTTAATGTGTGGTACGTCGATAGGTGAAGGCATATAATCTACAATAGCGTCAAGAAGCTTCTGAACGCCCTTGTTTCTGTATGAAGTTCCGCAGGTAACAGGTACCATTGTGTTAGCGATAGTACTCTTTCTGATTACCTTCTTCATCTCGTCGATAGTGATCTCTTCGTCTGCGAAATACTTCTCAGCGAGATCGTCATCAACTTCTGCAAGATGCTCGATAAGGTCAGCGTGATACTGTTCAGCCTTTTCCTTGAGATCCTCAGGGATCTCTTCCTGACGGATATCCTTTCCAAGGTCATCATAGTATACATAAGCCTTCATTTCGAGCAGATCGACGATACCCTTAAAGTCGTCCTCAGCACCGATAGGGAGCTGGATAGGAACGGCATTACAATGAAGTCTTTCATGGAGCATATTCAAAACGTTGTAGAAGTCTGCACCCATGATATCCATCTTGTTGACATATACCATTCTTGGTACCTGATAGTTATCAGCCTGTCTCCAAACCGTTTCAGTCTGAGGCTCAACACCACCCTTAGCACAAAGAACTGTTACAGAACCGTCGAGTACACGAAGTGAACGCTCAACCTCAACTGTAAAGTCAACGTGGCCTGGAGTATCTATAATGTTGAGTCTGTGACCCTTCCAGTAGCAAGTAGTAGCAGCAGAAGTAATTGTGATACCTCTCTCCTTCTCCTGTGCCATCCAGTCCATTGTAGATGCACCGTCGTGTGTTTCACCGATCTTATAGTTTACACCGGTATAAAACAGGATACGCTCTGTAGTAGTAGTCTTGCCGGCGTCGATGTGTGCCATGATACCGATATTACGGTAGTCCTGCAATTTACATTCTCTTGCCATATATATCCTCCTTTATACCTCTTACCATCTGTAATGAGCGAAAGCCTTGTTAGCTTCAGCCATCTTATGAGTTTCGTCACGCTTCTTGCATGAGCCGCCAACGCCGTTAAGAGCGTCGAGGATCTCTGCTGCGAGTCTCTCTCTCATTGTGTCCTCGTTTCTCTCACGAGAATACTTTGTTATCCATCTCAGACCAAGTGTCTGTCTTCTGTCAGGACGAACCTCCATTGGTACCTGGTAAGTCGCACCGCCTACACGGCGAGCCTTGACCTCCAGCTCAGGCATGATGTTATCCATAGCCTCCTGGAATACTTCAAGAGCAGGTCTGCCTGTCTTTTCTTCGACAATTTCAAATGCTCCGTAAACGATCTTCTGGGCAACACCCTTCTTACCGTCAAGCATGATGTTGTTTACAAGACGTGTAACAAGCTTAGAATTGTATACTGGATCCTGAAGCACGTCTCTCTTTGTAACTCTACCTCTTCTTGGCACTTTAATTCCCTCCTTCACAAATAATGAATTCACAGGTACTCGCTCTGTAACCACGGCACACAGCCGTTTTACAGCCCCGTCAGTTCCTTGTAGAGTCAACTAATATATATTAATCACTCCACATAAACTGTGGTCTTCGCAATATGCGACAATGAGTTATTACCTTGTTACTAAAATGAGCTTTTCAGTTTTTGATTACTTGGCTGCTCCTGCCTTTGGCTTCTTAGCGCCATACTTGGATCTCGCCTGCATTCTCTTAGCAACGCCCTGAGCGTCGAGAGTGCCTCTGATGATGTGATATCTTACACCAGGGAGGTCCTTAACACGTCCGCCTCTGATAAGAACAACGGAGTGTTCCTGAAGATTGTGTCCGATACCAGGGATGTAAGCTGTAACTTCGTTTCCGTTTGTGAGCTTAACTCTGGCAACCTTTCTCATAGCTGAGTTTGGCTTCTTAGGTGTAGCAGTTCTTACTACTGTGCAAACGCCACGCTTCTGTGGGCAGCTCTGATCGATAACTACCTTCTTCTTTGAGTTGAAACCCTTCTGAAGAGCAGGAGCTGTAGACTTGTCTGCAAGGACATTTCTTCCTTTTCTTACTAACTGGTTAAAGGTTGGCATATTTTCTCTCCTTTCATAGATTTGATACTATACGCTGATATACAATACATCAGCATACCTTGATATTATACACTATTCTCCGTCTCTTGTCAAGCACTTTTTCTTGACTTTTTTAACTTTTTGAAAATTTCAGTTAAATTTTCTGTCAAAAGCTATAAAAAGCACAGGGCAGCGGCTTTTCACGCCCTGCCCTGCAAATATATTCCCTCATTCCGTCTTGCTGTCTGTATCTAAAATTTCTCCTTTATCCGCCACTTCGACCTCTGTCTCGCTGAATCTATGATAAGTTATAACACAATCGCTGTCGTCAGTCTTGTCCGAATAGGTTATATCGTTTTGTACTTCATTGATATAAAGTTTCAGATCATCACTAAAATAGGTGTTTGCACCCGTTGCGAATTTAATTGCAACGAGCCATTCATTTTCATCAAAGAAGTAATTTCTGTTGTTCTTTACCGTCGCACTTTGGGAACCGTACCATTCATTATTAGTATCGTCCTGCTCCACAATATCCTTATAATTGGAAGTTATACTGAAATATCTTCCGTCCACCTTGATAATTATGCCTTCCTTTGACCCTCCTGCTGTGGAAACGTTTATGGCTTTACCCTTTTCAATTGGTGTTATTATCAGCGGATAGATAATATCCCTTTCGTAATTGTCAGCATCATAATTGATATGCTTAACAGAATTTACCAACGTATCAATTTTAAATCCCCAGTCCTTTTCAACAGGATTTAGCACAATGCTGAAGTCGTCAGCTTGCAGTATCATATCTTCGTACATATGCTGTACACTATCAAGAATGAGCTTATCAAGCTTTTCCTTGCCTGTGTCCTTTGAACTGTCGATATCATAAGCATAGGCTATTGATGATCTCAGTGAATAATAGAAGTCTGTTCCAAAGCTGTCGCCACCGACCATTTCGTCAAGACCTGTTGCGATCTCATCCGAGTTCCAATTACTCAGATCATCGCAGTTTATGCCGACTGCGATTTTTTCGCCCACTTTCAGTTCGTCCATATAAGCAAACTTCCCTGTGGTAACATCTTTCGCTCTGAAATCAAGTTTAAACGCAACGTAAGAGTGGTATTTCAGGTATTCATATTCATTCACAGTAACATAGTCGATCAATTCGCCCTTTTCAGAGGTGTATTTCTCAACATATATCTTATCGACAAAAAGATATCCCGTTCCGTCCGAGCCGCAGCCTGCATACATTCCGACCGCCGTTATCTCTTTGTCTTTAACGACCTGCTTAAGCGCATTTTGTGCCTGTTCTAAATCAGCCGTAAGTTCTGTGCTGTCAATGGTACTCGAGCTATCAGCACCAGACAGTTTAGCCGTATCCACCTTGAACTCATCGCCACTGCGATAAAGGGTCAGCGCACCGCCCACCACCAGAAGCAAAGCCGCAAGCACCGCACCTGCAAGCTGAAAGCCTGTAAGTTTTGTTTTATTTTTCTCTGTAGGCTTGTCATACATAAGCACACTCTCCTTCCAATCCGAAGGAGTTTTAATGCAGTAAAAAGCGTTTATTTTTTTCATTTGCTGCTCCTTTCTGTGATATCCTCATTGCAAACTATACCTTTAGTCAATGTTATGCTGAAAGTCCAGCCCCTACATAATAGTTTTTACCTCTTTTGTAGGGGAGCGGCTCAATTTCTGTTTCACAGAAATGCGACGTCCCTATGCCCTAGGTTTTTATTGACATTCATATAGTTCACAACATTATCATATCCTTCAGTTGTTCTCTTCCACGTTTGAGATGTGTTTTTATCGTGTTTTCCTTGATATTTGTCAGCTTAGCTATCTCCTGCACTGACAGCTCCTCAAAGTAATAAAGATAAATACTATCTCGATATTTCGGGGGAAGTCTGAAAATAAGGTCAAGTATCTCTATGTCGCTGCCGTCCTTTGAGAAAGACGTTATGCTGTTCAGATCGACTGTGTTTTTCCTCAAACGATACCGCAAAACACTCCGGCATTCGTTGAGAGCCACTCTGATGAGCCACGCTTTCGGGTTTGGCAGACTGCCTTTTTTCATCTGCTTGAAAAGCTTGAAGAACACGTTCTGATAGCAGTCCTCAGCGTCGGAAAAATTTCCCGTGTGCACCACGCAAAGCCTTGTTACCATATCCGAATACTCCTCTACAAGTTGGCGGTATTCGCTTTCGGTCATATTCTTCATGCTTTCACTCCCCTTCATATACTAAAACGCCGTGGCAGGCAAAAAGGTTTCATACAAAATAAAAAAATCAGCCCGCATGAATGAACCATGCAGGCTGATATAAAAGTCATTAGTACAACGGTGTTTCTGCGGTGTTATGATTAGCCGCACTCTCATTCTTGACCACCTGAACGTTGTTGTAAACGTCCATACCGGTGCCGGCAGGAATGAGCTTACCGATAATAACATTTTCCTTAAGACCCATGAGCTTATCGGTCTTGCCTCTGATAGCTGCGTCTGTAAGAGCCTTAGTTGTCTCCTGGAATGAAGCAGCCGACAGGAATGAATCCGAGTAGCTTGAAGCCTTTGTGATACCCTGAAGAACAGGAACAGTTGTGATAAGTCTTGCGTTCTCGTCGCCAGCGTCGATCTGAGCCTGTATCTCCTCGTTGAGTCTTGCGACCTCTCCTCTGTCGATAAGTGAACCAGGGAGCAGATAGCTTGAACCGGAGTCGTCGATCTTGACCTTTCTCATCATCTGACGAACGATAACTTCGATGTGCTTATCGTTGATATCAACACCCTGCAGACGGTAAACCTTCTGAACTTCGGTGATGATGTAGTTCTGAACAGCCTTAGGACCATTAACTGCAAGGATATCAGCTGGGTTGATAGAACCCTCTGTGAGCGGCTCACCGGCTGTAACAGCCTGTCCCTCACGAACTCTTATCTTGTAGCCGTATGGGATAGCATAAGACTCCTGCTCAGGATTTTCAGTGTCCTCGCTTGTAACAGTGATCTGCTTGGTCTTCTTGACCTCCTCGATCCTAACTACGCCGTCGATCCTTGTGATGATAGCAGCACCCTTTGGACGTCTGCTCTCAAACAGTTCCTCGACTCTAGGAAGACCCTGTGTGATATCTTCCGCAGATGCGATACCACCTGTGTGGAAGGTTCTCATTGTAAGCTGTGTACCAGGCTCACCGATAGACTGAGCGGAGATTACGCCGACAGCCTCACCGACCTGAACGATATTTCCGTTTGCAAGGTTAGCGCCGTAGCACTTAGCGCAAACGCCATGCTTAGCCTGACACTGAAGAACTGATCTGATAGAGATAGAATCCTTGCCCTCAGCTTCGAGTGCAGCAACTATTCTTTCAGCGTCATGAACGTTTATGAGCTTGTTTCTTGAGCATATCATCTCGCCTGTCTTAGGATCCTTGAGATCCTCAACAAGGTATCTGCCAACAAGTCTCTCGCTGAGAGGCTCGATCATTTCATTGCCGTTCTTTATGTCGAATATCTCGATACCAACGTGAGTACCGCAGTCCTCCTGACGAATGATAACGTCCTGAGAAACGTCAACAAGACGTCTTGTAAGGTAACCTGAGTCAGCAGTACGAAGAGCTGTATCGGCAAGTCCCTTTCTCGCACCTCTGGAAGAAATGAAGTATTCCAGAATGTTAAGACCTTCACGGTAGTTAGCTCTGATAGGCATCTCGATAGTTGAACCTGATGTGTTGGCGATAAGTCCACGCATACCTGCCAGCTGTCTGATCTGGTTGATAGAACCACGGGCACCTGAGTCAGCCATCATGTTGATAGGGTTGTATGGATCAAGGTTAGCTTTCAGAGCCTCTGTAACTTCGTCTGTAGCGTTGTTCCAGATCTCGATGAACTTCTTTGACTTCTCTTCTCTTGAAATATAACCTCTCTTATACTGCTTGTCTATCTTGTCAACAAGTCCGTCAGCCTTAGCAAGGATATCCTTCTTAGCCTCAGGGATAGAAGCGTCGCATACTGCAACTGTGATAGCAGACTTTGTAGAATACTTATAACCAAGGCTCTTGATGTTGTCGAGAACTTCGGAAGTCGTAGTAGTACCGTGCTTCTGGATACATTTATCAATGATATCAGAAAGCTGCTTCTTCTTTACAAGGAAGCTTATCTCAAGATCGAACTGCTTTTCTGAATTTGTTCTGTCAACAAAGCCAAGGTTCTGAGGAATGATAGAGTTGAAGATAAGTCTTCCGACTGTAGCGTCTATCACCTTTGATACCTGCTTGTCGCCTATCTGCTTGGTAATTCTTACCTTGATAGCAGCGTGAAGTGAAACGATGTGCTGATCGTAAGCCATAAGAGCCTCGTTCACATCTCTGAACACCTTGCCCTCGCCAGGCTCGCCGTCCTTCTTCAGTGTCAAGTAGTAAGAACCAAGTATCATATCCTGTGTAGGAACTGCAACAGGGCGTCCGTCTGAAGGCTTCAACAGGTTGTTGGCAGCCAGCATAAGGAATCTTGCCTCAGCCTGAGCCTCTGCTGAGATCGGCAGGTGAACAGCCATCTGGTCGCCGTCGAAGTCAGCGTTGAACGCTGTACAAACCAGTGGGTGAAGCTTGATAGCTCTGCCCTCTACAAGGATAGGCTCGAATGCCTGAATACCAAGTCTGTGAAGTGTAGGCGCACGATTGAGCATTACAGGGTGACCCTGAATAACGTTTTCAAGTGCGTCCCAAACCTCTGGCTCAGCTCTGTCTACCTTTTTCCTTGCAGACTTGATGTTGATAGTAGGATTGGTGTCAACAAGTCTTTTCATAACGAAAGGCTTGAACAGCTCAAGAGCCATTTCCTTTGGCAGACCGCACTGATACATCTTAAGCTCAGGGCCTACGACGATAACAGAACGTCCTGAATAGTCAACACGCTTACCAAGAAGGTTCTGTCTGAAACGTCCCTGCTTACCTTTGAGCATATCAGAAAGTGACTTGTATGCTCTGTTGTTAGGACCTGTAACAGGTCTGCCGTGTCTGCCGTTGTCGATAAGTGCGTCAACAGCTTCCTGAAGCATTCTCTTTTCGTTTCTAACGATGATGTCAGGTGCTTCAAGCTCCAGCATTTTCTTAAGACGGTTATTTCTGTTGATAACACGTCTGTAAAGGTCATTAAGGTCGCTGGTTGCGTATCTTCCGCCGTCCAGCAGTACCATAGGTCTGATATCAGGTGGTATAACAGGTATAGCCTCCAGTATCATCCACTCAGGTCTGTTGCCTGATGTTCTGAAAGCCTCAACGATCTCCAGTCTTTTCAGAAGCTTGATACGCTTCTGACCCGCAGGAAGATCCTTCAGCTCAGTTTTAAGCTCTTCTGAAAGCTTCTCGAGGTCGATCTCTTCAAGAAGCTCCTTGATAGCCTCAGCGCCCATGCCGGCTCTGAACTCGTCCTCGTCATACTTTTCCTGCATTTCGCTATAATCCTTTTCAGTAAGGAGCTGACCCTTGATAAGTTCAGTGTTACCTGGATCTATAACGATGTATTTTGTGAAGTAAAGAACTTCTTCAAGTCTTTTCTGTGATATTTCAAGCATCTGTCCTATTCTTGACGGAGTTCCCTTGAAATACCAAATGTGAGAAACAGGTGCAGCAAGCTCGATGTGACCCATTCTCTCTCTACGAACCTTGGCTCTTGTTACCTCAACGCCGCAACGCTCGCAGACTTTGCCTTTAAAGCGAATTTTCTTATATTTACCGCAGTGACACTCCCAGTCCTTTGAAGGTCCGAATATCTTTTCGCAGAACAATCCGTCCTTTTCCGGCTTCTGAGTACGATAGTTTATTGTTTCAGGTCTGGTAACAACGCCGTAAGACCACTCACGGATCTTCTGAGGCGAAGCAAGACCGATCTTGATTGATGCAAACTCATTGAATTCCAACAGCAGTACCCTCTTCCTGTTTAGTTTGAAGCACGGCAACAGCCGACTTCTATATGAAACGGTCGCAGGGGCGGAGCCTTCCGCCCTTTGACCTCAGCTTATTTAGTTACTGTGCAAAATTATTCACCGTCATTAAGGAACAGATCAGACTCGTCGGAAGCTGCGCTGCCCTCCAGTTCGGAAGTGCCGTTCTCGTCTTCAGCCATGAAGCCCTCGTCGAGATCGCCCTCGTCAACGCCGAAATCGATATGATCTTCGATAGCAGGCTGTGGAACAAGCTCCTCGTCCTCGTCAAACGACTGCTTAAGATCTATTTCCTCGTTATTGATGTTGAGTACCTTGAGATCCAGACCAAGTGACTGAAGCTCCTTAACAAGTACCTTGAACGCCTCAGGAACACCAGGCTTAGGAACATTCTGTCCCTTAACGATAGCCTCGTATGTCTTGACTCTTCCCACAGTATCGTCAGACTTAACTGTAAGGATCTCCTGAAGTGTGTAAGCAGCACCGTAAGCTTCGAGCGCCCAAACTTCCATTTCTCCGAATCTCTGACCACCGAACTGAGCCTTACCGCCGAGTGGCTGCTGTGTTACCAGTGAGTAAGGACCAACTGAACGTGCGTGTATCTTATCGTCTACGAGGTGGTGGAGTTTCAGGTAGTACATATAACCGACTGTAACTCTGTTATCGAACTTCTCGCCTGTTCTTCCGTCATAAACAGTGAACTTGCCGTCCTCGCTCATGCTCAGAGCGTTAGGGTTGATGACCTCGTCCATTGTGTGGAGAGTGAACTCATCGTCCTTATGCTCCAGATAATTCTGCTGAGCCATTTTGAAGCATTCTCTGATGTCTGCCTCGTGAGCACCGTCGAATACAGGAGTCATTATCTTCCAGCCAAGAGCCTTTGCAGCCATACCAAGATGAACCTCAAGCACCTGACCGATGTTCATACGAGAAGGTACGCCCAATGGGTTAAGACAGATATCAAGCGGAGTACCGTCCTCAAGGAATGGCATATCCTCCTGTGGGAGTATTCTTGAAACGACACCCTTGTTACCGTGACGACCCGCCATCTTATCGCCCACAGAGATCTTTCTCTTCTGTGCGATGTAGCATCTGACGAGCATATTTACTCCAGGAGAAAGCTCGTCGCAGTTCTCTCTTGTGAATATCTTAACATCAATGATAGTACCGGCCTCGCCGTGAGGTACCTTAAGAGAATTATCTCTAACTTCTCTAGCCTTTTCGCCGAAGATAGCTCTCAGAAGTCTTTCCTCAGCTGTCAGCTCAGTTTCACCCTTAGGTGTTACCTTACCAACAAGTATATCTCCTGAGCGAACCTCTGCGCCTATTCTTATGATACCGTTCTCGTCCAGATCCTTAAGAGCGTCCTCGCCGACGTTAGGTATATCTCTTGTGATCTCCTCAGGTCCGAGCTTTGTATCTCTGGCTTCTGTCTCATACTCTTCAATATGGATAGAAGTGTACTTATCCTGCTTTACAAGGTTTTCGTTCAGAAGAACGGCGTCCTCGTAGTTGTAACCTTCCCAAGTCATGAAGCCGATAAGAGCGTTCTTACCAAGTGAAAGCTCGCCGTTTGAAGTAGCAGGACCGTCACCGATTATCTGATTAGCCTCGATTCTCTCGCCCTTATTGACGATAGGTCTCTGGTTTGTGCAAGTACCTGCGTTTGAACGCTTGAACTTAGTCAGCTCATAAGTTCTGAGCATACCGCTGTCCTCACGGATAACGATTTTGTCAGCGTCAACGCTCTCAACAACACCTGCGTTCTTAGAAACAACAGCAACGCCTGAATCAAGACAAGCCTTATATTCCATACCAGTACCAACGATAGGAGACTCAGTCTTGAGCAGCGGCACAGCCTGTCTCTGCATGTTTGAACCCATGAGCGCACGGTTAGCGTCATCGTTCTCAAGGAACGGGATACAAGCAGTAGCCACAGAAACTACCATTTTAGGTGAAACGTCCATGAAGTCGATCTTCTCTCTCTCTATCTCGAGGATCTGATCTCTGTATCTGCCGTTTACCTTAGGTCTGGCAAACTTGTTATCCTCAGTAAGAGGCTCGTTTGCCTGAGCGACCATGTAGTTATCTTCAACGTCAGCCGTCATATAAACAACTTCGTCAGTTACAACGCCTGTTTCCTTGTCAACACGTCTGTAAGGAGCTTCGATAAAGCCGTACTCGTTTATCCTTGCGAAAGAAGCAAGATAAGAGATAAGTCCGATGTTAGGACCTTCAGGCGTCTCGATAGGACACATTCTGCCGTAGTGAGTATAGTGAACGTCACGGACCTCAAATCCGGCACGGTCTCTTGAAAGACCGCCAGGGCCGAGGGCTGAAAGTCTTCTCTTATGAGTAAGCTCAGCCAGAGGGTTGTTCTGATCCATGAACTGTGACAGTGGAGAAGAACCGAAGAACTCTCTTATAGCCGCAGTGATAGGTCTTATATTGATAAGAGCTGTAGGAGTAACGACCTCAGTGCCCTGTGACTGAATGTTCATTCTCTCACGGATAACTCTTTCCATTCTTGTGAAACCGATCCTGAACTGGTTCTGAAGAAGCTCGCCTACTGAACGGATTCTTCTGTTGCCAAGATGGTCGATATCGTCAACAGTACCAACACCTTCGCAAAGGTTGAGGAAGTAAGAAACCGTAGCGATAATATCATCGATAGTGATGTGCTTTGGAACGAGGTCGTCAGCCTTAAGTCTGATGTTCTCCTTAAGCTCTTCCTCATTCTCAGAATCTTCAAGAATTTCTTTGAGAGCCTTGAAAGATACCTTTTCGTTGATGCCAAGCTCAGTGCAGTCAAAATCAACATAAGCGTTGATGTCTACCATGCCGTTGCCTATGATCTTAACTTCGCACTCTTCAAGCTTTGTAACAGCCTCGCCTGTTGCGGAAGTAAGATGTTCCTTTACCTCAACGTCAACGTAAGCCTCCATAACACCTGCGGTCTCGATCTCCATAGCCTTATCAAAGCTGATAAGATCGCCAGCCTCAGCCATTACCTCGCCTGTCATAGGATTTACAACAGGTCTTGAAAGTCTGTGACCTGAAAGTCTTGAACCAACGCCAAGCTTCTTGTTGTACTTATATCTGCCAAATCTTGAAAGATCATATCTCTTAGCGTCAAAGAACAGGTTGTTCAGGTGAGTAACAGCAGAATCTACTGTAGGAGGCTCGCCCGGACGGAGCTTCTTGTAAACTTCAAGAAGAGCTTCCTCTCTGTTAGCAGTCTGATCCTTCTGCATGATAGTCTGAGTAAGTCTTTCATCAGGACCGAAAACTTCCTCGATCTCCTCGTTAGTACCAATACCCAGCGATCTCAGGAAAGTAGTAAGAGGGATCTTTCTGTTTTTATCGATTCTGACATAAACCACGTCGTTAGAATCCATTTCATATTCAAGCCAAGCGCCTCTGTTAGGGATAACAGTTGTCTTGAACAGATCCTTACCGGTCTTGTCCTTATCAAAAGCGTAATAAACACCTGGTGAACGCACCAACTGAGAAACGATAACACGCTCTGCACCGTTGATAACAAAAGTTCCGCTGTCGGTCATTTTAGGGAAGTCACCCATAAATACCTCGGACTCCTTGATCTCGCCGGTCTCGGTATTGTTAAGTCTTGCAGTAACTCTCAGTGGCACTGCATAAGTTACATCTCTCGCCTTGCACTCTGCAACAGAATACTTAGCCTCTTCGTCGAAATGGTATCCAACAAAAGTCAGCTCCAGCGTACCATTATAATCAGTAATAGCTGAAACATCTCTGAAGACCTCCTTCAGACCTTCATCGAGGAACCACTGATAAGAGTTCTTCTGCACTTCAATAAGGTTAGGCATCTCCAGAACCTCATTGATCTTGGCAAAGCTCTTTCTCGTGTTCTTACCAAGTTTTACGTCCTTGACATTCACCATAGGCTCAATCACTCCTTAATTTATTTGGAAAATACATTTATATAATACTATATAACAATCGTATTCGCCAGTGGTTTTGGCGGTGTTTTCCATGATTTTATGCACTCAAAAACGCATGAAATAGGTGGAAAACTCCATTATGATACAGTATACTATTATATAATATTAGCAAGCCCTTGTCAAGCATTTTAGCTTACACATCTCGCCGATTTTCCTATTTTCTCCGATTTGAACAAAAATCGCACAATTCGACGCAGAAACTTCTACTATTACCAATGTGTTATCAAATCGTAAATTTTTCGTTTACTCACCTGCTTTTATCACCCTCCGCCTCATTACCTCCACCCTAACCTACCCTTTATTTCATCACTATATGCACCAACTTGTCTGCCATTACATAATAAATCCGATTTACTTGTCATATCCAACAAAAACTCACTTAACAAATTGTGCAAACAAATGATTTATATTTTAATTTGGCAACATTTCTGCAATTGTTGCATTTTTTATGCAACAAAAGGGGTGCTTTTCGGGGATAAGTATAGGGGTATTATCCCAAATTGAATATCCTGCAAGGTAGCAGTGTATGAGGAAACATTTTGTCAACGCATGCCTTTTTGTCAACCCCTTTTTTTGCTTTCTGCTTTTTTTACACTTTATTTCCCTTTTCTTATCTCTTTTTGTCCATTTTGCTTTGCTCCTTTGTTCTCTTGATACAAAAAGTGACAGCTGTGCGTCGCTCAGCTGTCACTTTGCTAGGAGTTTCCTCTATCTTGTGTTAATGATTTACTCGGTATGGCTCCGCCATTCCTCACTCCTCATTCCTCATTAATCTTACCGTTTCCGCCATTAATTCTGCCGCTTTCTGCTTTTTCTCCAACGTCACCGCAAAATACGGCTTATCTCCGTCAAAGAAACGTATCCTATTTTTATAAGCTCCATACAACGCTTGTATCTGCTCCACCTCTGCGGTTTTCACAAAGAACAGCACCTTATCCCCTCTTTGTGTTATTTCCTTTATGCCAAGCTTTGAAGCAGTATTTCTCGTAAGTGCAACGTTCACCAATCCCAGCACCGATTTCGGTGGATCGCCGTATCTATCTATAAGCTCGTCGATAACGTCCCTGGAATCCTCCTCATTGCCTATGGAAGCTATCTTCCTATAGCAATCTATCCTCTGTGACAGATTTTCTATATAATGGTCAGGTATAAATGCGTCTATGGATATATCCACCAAACAATCCTCAGGTGACGGTGGCAGAGCCTCTCCCTTTTGTTCAGCTATAGCCTCATTTAGAAGTCGCAGATACATATCATATCCCACCGCTTCCATATGTCCATGCTGTTTACCGCTGAGTATAGAGCCTGCACCTCTTATTTCAAGGTCACGCAACGCTATCCTGAAACCTGAGCCGAACTGTGTGAACTCTCTTATTGCATCAAGCCTTTTTGCCGCTACCTCCGTGAGTACCTTGCCACGTCTGAAAGTGAAGTACGCAAAAGCACGGCGGTTTGATCTTCCCACACGTCCACGGAGCTGATAAAGCTGTGAAAGTCCTAATCTGTCAGCGTCCTCTATTATAAGTGTATTTACATTCGGCACGTCAACACCTGTTTCGATTATGGTGGTGCAGACCAGTATATCTATCTCTCTGTCGCAAAGTTGCCGCCATATTTCCGACAGTTCCTCCTCGGGCATTTGTCCGTGCGCGAACGCTATCCTTGCGTCAGGGAGCATTTCTTGAAGCTTATTTGCGGTCATCATGATAGTTTCCACCCTGTTGTGGATATAATACACCTGACCGCCACGTCGCAGCTCCTTGCTTATGGCCTGCGCTATAACGCCCATATTATGCTCTATAACATAGGTCTGAACAGGGTGTCTGTCCATAGGAGGCTCTTCTATGACCGACATATCTCTGATACCGCTCATTGCCATGTTAAGCGTTCTTGGTATCGGGGTAGCCGAAAGTGTAAGCACATCAACGCCCTTGAAAGTTTCCTTGAACTTTTCCTTATGAGCAACACCAAAACGCTGTTCCTCGTCTATGATAACAAGGCCCAAGTCCTTGAACTTAACGTCTTTCTGCACAAGCCTGTGCGTGCCTATAATAAGGTCGATAGTGCCACGGTTAAGCTCTCTTATTATCTGCTGTTGCTCCTTTGGTTTTCTAAATCTCGACAAAAGCTCCACCTTCACCGGGAAATGCTCAAATCTTTTTATCGCCGTCTGATAATGCTGCCATGCAAGAACAGTTGTTGGCACAAGTATAGCCACCTGCTTGTTATCGAGCATACACTTGAACGCCGCACGGAGAGCCACCTCCGTTTTGCCGAAGCCCACGTCTCCGCAGAGAAGTCTGTCCATTGGGGACGGCTTTTCCATATCTGTCTTTATCTCCTGTATAGATCTTAACTGATCGTCAGTTTCCTGATAGTCGAAACGCTCCTCAAAATCTGCCTGCCAATCGTTGTCAGGTGAAAAAGCAAAACCCTTTGCCATTTGTCTTTGAGCATAAAGCTTTGTAAGCTCCTCCGCCATATCCTTTACGGCAGACTTTACCTTGTTTCGTGTCTTAGTCCACTCCATAGAGTTGAGCTTATTAAGCTTCACTGCCCCGTCATCTCTCGGACCTATATATCTTGACACAAGGTCAAGCTGAGTAACAGGCACATAAAGCACGTCCGTGCCTGCATATTTTATGGTGATATAATCCTTGGTTACACCGTTCGTTTCTATATTTTTTATTCCTGAAAATCTGCCTATGCCGTACATAGCGTGAACAACAAGGTCGCCTGTCTGTATATCCGAAAGGCTTTTTATCTCTTCTCCTGCCTTGTGACGGGATTTACGCTTCTTTGCACTCATGGCTTTCATCTGAGTGATAGCCGCACAGCCTATGTCAGGATAATCAAAGCCACCTGACAGACAGCCCGTGCGCAGGTATACTTTACCCTTTATTATCTCGCTGTCCTCAGTGAGGATCTCCGCAGAGATGCCAGCATCATTAAGGTCTTTATTTATAATAGGAAGCGTCTTTTCCGAGCCTGCCAGCACAACAGTGCAATACCCCTGAGAGCAGAGATTTTTCAGTTCTTCTTCAAGATTGATGATATTACCGCCCCAAGCCGCCGTTTGTCGGCAGTCGGTATTGATAAGCTTTTTGAACTTCACGCCGTTGTTAGAGCGCATAAAGCTGTCAAGAAACACTGACTTCATTTGTGTTATTTTTAGTTCCGCTTGTGGTATATCAAGATAAAAGCCCTCCAGCTTTCTGAAAAGTATGCCGTCCTCATAAAGAAGCTTCATATCCTCTGAAAGCTGAGCAAGAGCCGCCTTGCCCTTTTCGATACAGTTAGTATACTCCGACACAAGGCAAACACCGCTCTCAAAGTAATCAAACACTGTTGTGAGCTTGTCATAGCACACAGTATAATACTTATCAAGATTTGTGAGCGTGATACCGCTCTGAGCCGTTTCTATATCCCTTGAAATATTCGTTCTTATCTTATCGGTACGGCTTCCACGGATAGACTTCGACAAGGCTTCAAGCTTTGTCACAAGGTCATCAGTGTCAGGGAAAATTATCTCCAAGGCAGGGAAAACCGTTATCTCGTCTATTGGGTCGGTACGTCTTTGGCTTTCGGGGTCAAAATATGATATAGAGTCAACCTCGTCGCCCCAAAGCTCTATTCTCACAGGACGTGACTCCTGCACAGGGAAAATATCGGCAATAGAGCCTCTCACAGAAAACTGCGCCTGACCCTCCACCTGATCTGTTCTTGTATAACCGCCTGCAAGCAACTTGTTCGTAAGCTCCTCAAGGCTCAGTTCGCCACCTGTTTTTATCTCAAAGGAAAACTCTTTCAGCTTATCCTGCGGAATAGTTCCCTGCAAGCAAGCCTCCATACTTGCGGCGATTATCTTGCATTTGCCCTGAGTGATAAGAGAGAGAGCCTCCAGCCTTTTATGCTCATATTCTCTTGAAACGCCCTCCATGTATGCAAAGTTCAGATCCTTTGCAGGAAAAACGCAGGCAAGCTGTTCCCCTGCCATTTCGTTTATATCCCCTGTCATTCTAATGGCAGACGCTTCATCGTCGCATATAACAAGGCAAGGGGAAAGCCTGCTGAGAGCCATTGCGGTCTGAGCCTTGTGTATATTTGAAACGCCCGTGACCGCACAAGGGGTAAACCCTTTGAGCAGGCAGTTTTTCACATCTTTATAAAAGCCAAGACGGCTCGCCATTTCATAAAAAATATTCATCTTGCTGTTCTCCGAAAAAATATGCTTAATTGAACTTGTTCATAGCCTCGTTTATCTTGCCCTGCACCATAAGCTCCACAGCCTCGCAAGTGTTTTTATCCACATCAGAAAGCTTTTTCATTTCCTCGTCAGTGAATCTTGAAAGCACCCAGTCAGCCAAGTTGTAATCAGGGTGAGGCTTTTTGCCCACGCCTATTTTTACCCTTGGGAAATCCTGACCACCGCACAGTGCGATAATGCTTTTTATGCCGTTGTGACCCCCAGCCGAACCGTTTCTGCGTATCCTCATTTTGCCCACGTCAAGTGAAATATCGTCATAGACCACGACAACATTTTCAAGCGGTATATCATAAAAATCCATAGCGTCGCTGACAGCCTCACCGCTATTGTTCATGAAAGTTTCAGGCTTCATGACAAGACAGCTTTTTCCGCCTATAACGGCACGTCCCACAAGAGCCTTGAACTTATGTGTATTCACCGAAAAGCCGTATTTCTTTTCCATAGCCACCACCGCAAGAAAGCCTGCGTTATGGCGAGTATTCTCATAAGCCACACCGGGATTGCCAAGACCCACGATAATATACTCAGGCTTGCCCATTGCCGTTTCCCTCTCGGCAGACAATTTCTTTAATTTCTCGAATATATCCATTGTAAATTCTCCTATCTTTTATAATATGTCAGCCCCGACAGCTTATTCTATCCACGCACAATAACCCCGTCTTTATGCAAGACGGGGTATAAACAAAAGCCGACATTTTACTGTCGGCTTTATTATAGCATATGAGATTTTGTTTGTCAAACGAAAAATGAATAAAATCAGCAGAAAAGACTATACCAATATCATGCCGTTTGCGTCACTCTTTTTGCAAAGAGCAACGATCAACTCAATAAGAGCAATAATTGCTGGAATACCCGTCCAACAGAAAAGCAGATAGCACACGCCTGCACCTATTCTATGACTATAGAATTTGTGACCGCCAACTGCACCAAGGAAAAATGCCAATAAACAATATACAACTTTATTTACTGCAATAGTTCCATTTGCCAGAGTTGAAGATTGCTCATTCTTCATTTCCTGAGTATTCTGGACGTTGATGTTAATGCCATTTGGCGAATAAGGCAATGGATTCGGCTGCTCTTTTTCAAGCTTTGAAACAATGGTTTTAGTTTCTGTTTCAAAAATCTCCACCTCGTCATTAACATGAGGTACGAAATTAAGGTCAACAGCTCTCACTTCTTTGAGTGTTCCTCCGTCCATGCCAATAGTGATGATATCATTATCAATCGAAAGAATTTTAGACATACATATACTTCTCCTCTTACCATATTTTAAGACCATACGGTTTTAATATGTATAGCATAGCACAAAAATATGGTAAAGTCAATAGTACCAATAGGTACTAAAATCACTTTCTACAATTTATACAAAAAACAAGGAGAATTTTTATGTATTTCCAGAGATTAAGGGATCTAAGAGAAGATAGCGACATGAACCAAACGCAGATAGCCGAAATCCTTTTTACCAGTCAGACAGTGTATTCAAGATATGAGCGTGGTGCAAGAACTATCCCCGTGGAACACCTCCTTATCCTAGCCGACTTCTATGGCGTTTCCACCGATTATATCCTCGGCAGGACAAACAACAAAAAGCTAAACAAATAAAAGACCCTGCCTTACGAAAGACAGGGCCTTGTTTATATTTGGGTATATTACTTCTCCTCAGACTTGCCGTGGATAGCCTCGAACTTTTCTGTTCTCGCCTTGAGTTTCTTCTCGGCGTAGCCCTCTTTGATAGTCTCTCTGCCACGCTCGATAGCAAGTGCGTTGTCAGGGATATCAGTTGTGATAGTAGAGCCTGCCGCTGTGTATGCACCCTTGCCAACTCTTACAGGTGCAACAAGGTTTGTGTTGCAGCCTATGAAAGCGTTGTCCTCGATAACAGTTCTGAACTTCTTGTCGCCGTTGTAGTTTACTGTTACAACGCCGCAGCCGAAGTTTACGTTTGCTCCAACGTCAGAATCGCCGATGTATGTAAGATGTGCCACCGCTGTGTATTCGCCGATAGTGGAGTTCTTTATCTCCACAAAGTCGCCTATCTTCGCACCCTTCTTGATGTGTGAATTAGGTCTGAGCTGAACATAAGGTCCTATCTTAACGTCGTCCTCGATAACGGACTCATAAGCCTGAACGTTGTTGAGGTTTACGCCGTTTCCAACCGTTGTGTTCTCTATTATGCAGTTGTTGCCGATGTTGCAGTTCTCGCCGATAGTGGTGTTTCCTCTGAGGATAACGCCGCTGTGTATCTTTGTTCCGTGACCGATAGTAACATTGTTTCCAATAGAAACGCCGTCTGTGCAGCAGAACTCGATACCCTCGTCAAGCCACTTTCCTATTATCTCATATCTTGCAATGTCATTCAGTGCAAGCAGACCACGTCTGTCATTTGCACCCAGTGCAACATGAGGATTTGCAGAAATAAATGCGTCAGCCTTTTTGCCCTTTGCAATAAGAAGCTCGATACAATCTGTAAGATAATATTCGCCCTGAGCGTTCTCAGGCTTGATGTCAAAAAGAACTTCCAGCAGATCAGCCGTCTTGAACCAGTAACAGCCTGAGTTTATCTCAGTGATAGCAAGCTGCATAGGTGTGCAGTCCTTATGCTCAACGATTCCCGAAATGCCGTTCTCAGTGCGGATTATCCTGCCGTAGCCTGTAGGGTTCTCAACTCTTGATGTAACAACAGTTACACCGCAGTCCTTTTCAGTGTGTAATTCAAGCGCACCCTTGATAGTTTCAGCATCGATAAAAGGAGCGTCGCCACAGAGTATAAGTGTGTTTCCCTCAGCGTGAGCCTTAAGAAAATCAGCCGCCTGCATAACAGCATGACCTGTTCCAAGTCGCTCTTCCTGCATAACAGTGCAGATGTTAGCCTTTGACTTTCTTGCGTCAAGATAATCCTCTATCTGCTGACCCTCGTAGCCTTTTACAACGCAGATATCGTCAAGCTCCGCATTTTCACAGGCTGTCAGTACCCACTCCAGCATAGGCTCACCGATAACATTGCACAAAGCCTTTGGCATATTGGTCTTCATTCTCTTGCCCTGTCCGCCAGCAAGAATAATAACATTGTTCTCCATAATACAAATTCCTTTCAGATACGTCCCACAAAATAAGACTTGGCACTTTTGCACCATTTCCCTATTATTATAATACGGTTGGGATAAAAAGTCAACAGTTGGTTCATATTTTATCGCAATTTATTCTTTTGCTTGACAACATATTGCGACACTGCTATAATAAAACGTGTAGTTATCATGTTCATATATTGCAGTTTTTTCTGCTTCGGATATGGGGGAAAATATATGCAGAAACAATTCTATCCTGTTATAGGAACTGAAATAGCTCTGCCATTTTATATCATTGGCATAGGCGTGAGCTGCTGGCAGTTTCCTGTCAGCAGACCTGAAGGCTATGATTATCCTCAGCTTTTCGTCTGTATCGAGGGCGAAGGTGAGGTAACGGTAGACGGCAAGACCGTAAAAATAATGCCTGACAGCATTTTCTATATACCACCGCACTGTCCACACGAATATAGAGCCCTGTCCCATTCATGGTACCTTGACTGGGTGTGCTTTGATGGCAAGCAGGCTCTCGAACTGCTGAAAGAATGGGATCTTAACAACTTCCATGTTTTCTTAAACTGCGGTGCAGAGCGTATGCACAAGCTTTTTGACAGCGCATACTACACCATAAAAAGCGACAAAGCATATGGCAACTATTATGCCTCCGCACAGCTTTACGATATGCTTCTTGAATACCGCAAGCTTTCGGACGATAAGTTCCCATACAAGAGCCGTGTAAATTCTGACGCCGTCGCAAAGGTCATGAAATACACTGAGGAGAATTATTCAAAGCCTATAAAGCTCGCAGATATGGCGGCTGTGGCTGGGGTATCAGAACAGCACCTTTGCAGACTTTTCAAGAAAAATTTCAGCATAAGACCAATGGAATATTTAAACACAGTGCGCATAAGCCACGCAAAGGAGCTTCTTACCTACTCCTCAAAGACAGTTGCGGAGATAGCTTCGGAAACAGGCTTCAGCGACAGCTCGTATTTTTATGTTGTATTCAAAAAGCATGAGAACATTTCGCCTGCTGAATACAGGAAGATAAAGGCATAAGGTGGCGATAAATATGGAACAAAAATATATCTATTCCTTTTCTCAGATAGAGGATAAGGTCAAAGCTTTGCATGAAACCAATACTGAGGCTGCAGCAGCCGTTGCCCTTTCATGGCTGGGTCTAAGCCGTGATGAGCTTAAAACACTCAGGGTATCAGACTACAACAGCACAATGCGAATGCTCCACTCTGCAGACAGAGTGGTGTACGTCCGTGAAGATCTTATAGCAGATATGCTTAAAGCTATATGCGAGGAGGCTCCTGAATACAGCATGGGCTTTTTC
Organism: Ruminococcus sp. CAG:57; assembly: GCF_000435935.1. Classification (NCBI taxonomy): domain Bacteria; kingdom Bacillati; phylum Bacillota; class Clostridia; order Eubacteriales; family Oscillospiraceae; genus Ruminococcus; species Ruminococcus sp. CAG:57. The sequence continues at coordinate 133,731 of NZ_FR890793.1, forward strand.
ATCACAGACGTGAACTCTGCATACGAAGTCGCAGAAAAGCAGGAGCTTTCCCCTATCAGCGTGCTTAAAATGAGATACTTCTACGAAAAGCACAGTGCAAAGCTTTCAGGAGAGCCTGAGGACAGAGTATTTCTCAAAGAGATACTGCGCTCAGTTGGCGAAAGCGAAGCTGATATGGAAAAGCAATTCGCCGAATACGAAAAGGACGCACCTGAAAAAATATAGACCATTGCCACTGCACAAATACATCGTCTATATGTAGTTCATTTGCCTACACATCTATTTGTTATAATTCACAAGACGGCTTTCAAAGCCGTCTTTTTTATGTCCTAACAACAAAAAAAGAGCAAAACCGAAGTTCTGCTCTTTTGTAAACTATTCTATTAGTCTATCAGATCGAAATTAGATAGAAGAATGGCTCTTTACATAGTCAACAACAGCGTCAACAGTTGTGTAAGCAAGACCTACGCAAGTGTCAGCACAGCCGTAGTAAATAGCAATTCTGCCTGTCTCAGCGTCGCAAAGTGTTGCGCATGGGAATGTTACGTTCTGAACGTCGCCTACGCACTCATAGATCTCTCTTGGGTTGATGAGATACTCGCCGCATCTGTACTTAACTTTCCATGGCTGCTCCTTGTCAAGGATGCAAGCTGAGAAGCTGTATACAAAGCCGTTGCAAGACTCAAGAACACCGTGATAGAAGCAGAGCCAGCCCTCGTCTGTCTCTATTGGAATAGGACCTGCACCGATCTTCTTGGACTCCCAGCCCTTGAGAGGTCCCATAACGTGTCTGTGCTCGCCCCAGTACTTCATGTCAGGTGACTGTGAAATGTACATATCACCGAATGGTGTGTGACCTGAATCAGAAGGTCTTGAGAACATTACATACTTGCCGTCGATCTTTCTTGGGAAGAGTACGCCGTTTCTGTTGAATGGGAGGAATGCGTTCTCACACTGATAGAATGTCTTGAAATCATATGTATAGCCTACGCCGATAGTTGGCTTCCAGCCGTATGCATTACACCATGTTACCCAATATCTGTCTTCGATGAAGCATACTCTTGGGTCATAGCCGTAGCCCCACTGATTTACTTCTTCTGTAGACTTTTCAGCCTGCTCGAACATAATTCTTGTTGGGTTGATGTTCCAGTGAATACCGTCCTCAGAGAAACCAGCATGGAGAGCCATGTTTCTTTCCTTATCGTCAACACGGAATACGCCTGCGAACTTGCCCTCAAAAGGAACTACCGCACTGTTGAAGATAGAGTTTGATGTAGGAAGAAGATTTCTAGGAATGATAGGGTTTCTGTTATCTCTCCAGATCACTTCATTGCAGTCAGCCGGCTTATCCTGCCAAGGCATATTTGGGATAGCCTGTCCGTTGATTACTTTAACGCTCATGTTAAAATCCACCTTTCATAATATAAAAAATACTGAGGCTGACCGTCAGGTCATGCCCTTGTTTTTATTCTTCCCTCGAATAGAAATGCGAAACTTTTCCCGCTTATTCAAGGCGATATCATTCGGCTTACCTTATCGGTAAAATGCCGCTGTTATTATTAAAACACACTTTCAGAAAAATTTCAAGCCCCTATTTTTGCTGAAAACGTTTAAAATTTATATGTAAACGTATTCTTCTTAAATTTAACATTTTATTAACAGTTTGCTTGGTTTCATATTTTTGCATCGCACTAAAAATATGCGACTTTATCCGCCTGCACGTCCGTTCTCCGCCCAGTCCATGATAAAAATGAAATATCAGGCAGTATTTTGAATGTAAATTATAAAAGTTGCCCATAATGACTACATTGGCATAAGCATATTCGTGCAAGTTTCTGATTTTTTGCAAGAATAGAAAAAAGCACTTGCAAAAACAGTGAAAAGGGTATACAATATAAGTAAGGATATCGGATACATTCGGCAGAGTGCGGCGAAAGTCGGGATTTGCCGAATTGTTCTGTATAATAGTGTACTATAATTTATAATTTACAAGTGGAGGACATTGATATGAAACTAACAGAAATGTCTGCAGAGGAACTGGCAGCATTCAAGGCGGAAGTCCAGAAAGAATATGACGATTTCAAGGCTCAGGGATTGTCGCTGAACATGGCAAGAGGAAAGCCGTCTGCCGAACAGCTCGACCTGACAGAGGGTCTGCTCACAGCAGTAAAGAGCAGCGAGGATTGTTTCGCTGAGGACGGTACAGATTGCAGAAACTACGGCGGTCTTGACGGTCTGCCTGAGGCTAAGGCACTTTTTGCTCCTATGCTTGGCGTAACACCTGATGAGCTTATCATTTGCGGAAACTCAAGCCTTAACATCATGTATGATACTATCGCAAAGTTCATGCTTTTCGGCACAGGCGACGGTGAAAAGCCTTGGAAGGACACAAAAGTCAAGTGGCTCTGCCCTGTTCCTGGATATGACAGACATTTTCTTATAACAGAAAAAATGGGCTTTGAGCTTGTAAACATTCCAATGGACAAAAACGGTCCTGATATGGATATGGTAGAAAAGCTCGTTGCTGAGGACGATACTATAAAGGGTATATGGTGTGTTCCAATGTACGCTAACCCTACAGGTACAACATACTCTGACGAAGTAGTAAAGCGTCTTGCAGCCATGACAACAAAGGCTAAGGACTTTAAGATATTCTGGGATAACGCATATTGTATCCACCACCTTTCTGATACGCCTGACACACTTCTCAACATTCTTGACGAGTGCGAAAAGGCAGGCAACCCTGACAGAGTTTATATGCTCGCCTCCACTTCAAAGGTAACATTCCCCGGTGCAGGCGTTGCAATGATAGCGTCATCTGAAAAGAACATCAAGTACCTCAAATCTATGATGACAGTTCAGACTATCGGTTATGACAAGATAAATCAGCTCCGCCACGTTAAGTTCTTCGGCACATATGAAAATCTTATGGATCATATGAAGAAGCACAGAGCTATAATCGAGCCTAAGTTCAAGATAGTTCTTGACACTCTCGAAAAGGAGATAGCACCTCTGGGAATCGGAAGCTGGGAGAAGCCAAACGGCGGTTACTTTATAAGCTTCAACGCTCTTAACGGCTGTGCAAAGAGAATTTGTCAGCTTTGCAAAGAGGCAGGCGTAGTCCTCACAGGTGCAGGTGCAACATACCCTTACAGAAAGGACCCTGACGATTCAAACATCAGAATTGCTCCTACATTCCCGCCTGAGAGCGAGCTTAAAGTTGCAGCCGACGTGTTTGCTACAGCAGTTAAGCTTGCAAGTGCAGAAAAGCTTCTTGCAGAATAATTCAACTAAGTCAAGATAACAATACTCTCTATATAAAAAAGCGATGACCTTGCAAAAGGCTCATCGCTTTTTTTGTTTGCCTATAAAGCAAAAGCGGTATCGACCTCCTAAAAGGTCATACCGCCCGCTATGGTAAGGAAATTAAAATGGAAATAAAGCTTATTCTTTTACAGCTCCCGAAACAAGTCCGCTGTAGATGTACTTTTGCAGTAAGAGGAATATAATAAGAGTCGGAATGATACAAATTACGATTCCCGCAAAAACTACCTCCCACTGTACAGAAGTGGCATTCATAAGATTGTAAAGCACAGTTGAGATAACAACGTGGTCATCATCAGGCATATAAAGCTTTGGAGTGTAGAAATCGTTGTAGATACCAACGAACTTGATGATAAGCACTGTTGCTATTGCAGGCTTGAGGTTAGGGAGAATTATGCTGAAATATACCCTTGGATAAGAAGCACCGTCCATAATAGCACTTTCGTCCAGGGAATATGATATCTGTCCCAAAAACTGAATGAAAATATAGATAGAAATGATATCAGTACCGATATTCAAAATGATAGGTGCAAGCATAGATCTGTAAAGACCAAGCTTGTAAACTATCTGGAATACCGTTACCTGCATTGTGATATTAGGCAGAAGCGTTGCAATAAGGAACGCTGTCTTTACTACTCTTGAAAAATAGGTGTTGAAACGCTGAACGACATAAGCCGTCATCGTACCTGTTATTATCGAACCAACGCAGGATACAACAATGATTATAGCCGTGTTTTTGAATGCAAGAAGAATGTTCTGTGTAAAAAACGCTGTCTTGAAGTTCTCCCACTGAGGCACTTCCGGAAGAGTGAACACCGTGGTGTTTGAAAGCTCTTTGTAGGTTTTCAGCGAGCCTATGAGCACAACAAGTATCGGTACTATTACTATAAGACAACAGAGTATAAGAAAAACATACTTGATAATGTTCAGTACCCTTGAGCCGATATAAAGCGGCTTTGAATCTTTGTTTTCATTCTGTGCCATTATTTCACAGCCCCCTTTCTGCTCCTTTTGTTCTCCTTAGGGGTCTTGTCGTCCTCACGGAAGAAGTATTTTTGTATAAACGTTACGATTATCGTTATGATAAGCAGCACGATACCCATTGCCGAAGCAAGGCCCACCTTTTTCAGCGAGAACGCTGTGTTGATAGTCTTGATAACGAATGTGGTAGTGCCCATCATGCCCTTTGTTGTGATATATGGTATCTCGAATACTGAGATAGCACCCTTTACAGCAAGGATAAGCTGCAATGAGATGATAGGCTTTATGCTTGGAAATACGATATATCTGAAATTCTGCCATGGGTTAGCACCGTCAAGGTCAGCCGCCTCATAAAGATCAGGGCTGATAGACTGGATAGCACCGATATACATGATGATATCAAAGCCTATGTATTTCCATATGGAAATGAACACCAAGCAGCAGTTTGCAAGAAACGGCCTGTCAACATCGAACCACAGTATCGGGTCAAGACCCAGTGTGGTAAGGATAGTGTTGAGCGTTCCGTCAGGGGTAAGACCCTTTTGACCTTTGAGGAAAAATCTTTGGAATATGATAGATACCGCAACGCCGTTCATAAGATAAGGGAAGAAAAGTATTCCCTTGAAAAGTCCCTTTGCTCTTATCTTTGAGCAGAGGATAGACGCCAGCAGCAAAGCCAGTGCCTGCTGAATGAATGAACCAACAAGATAATAAAGGCTGTTCTTGAAAGTTTCAAGATAGTCCTTGTCAGTGAATATCGTTACATAATTTGAAAATCCTGCATATGTAGGGTTAGTGCCGTATGGATCTCTGTTCTGAAAACTGAATATGACCATATCCAGAGCAGGGATAAAGGTAAACGTTACAAGCAGGATTATCGGCAGTGCAAGAAACAGTATAGAAGTATAGAACTTTTTACCCGCATAAGTCTTTGACCACTGTGCAATGCCTTTTCTATTGCCGTTTTGCATTTGAGGTCCTCCTGAACACAATTATCAGGCACAGGAACAATGCCTGTACCTGATAAGGGATTTATCTTAGATCTTAGCCGAGAACTTTATCTCTTGCAGCAGCCCACTTCTTGTTTACATCAGCGATGATCTCGTTGAAACCGTCGTCGCCCTTGCCTGCGAATGCTGCCTCAGCAAGCTTGATCTTGAAGTTGTCCTCGTCGCCCTGCCATACGCCAACGCCTGACTCCTTGTCGATCTCGTCGAACTTACCAACGAGGTCATCCGGACAAACAGCCTTCTCGAAGAATACAGCGTCCTTGAATCCTGACAGTGTGCTTGGAAGCTCCTTGTTCTGAACTGTTGAGATCATACCCTCCTGCTCAGAGAAACCTGAATCAGAAACGAACCACTCAACATATGCCTTTGCAAGATCCTGATTCTTGGAGTTTGCACTTACGCCGAGAGTATAGTCAGGGCCTTCCTCTGCGTATACCTTTCCGTCAGCTGCTGTGATAGGAACAGGCATATAACCGATATCGTCAGGGTTCTCAGCCTTTTCCATGAACTGTGAAACTGCCCATGAACCCATTACCATTGTAGCGATCTTGCCCTCGCCGAACCATACCTTTGATGACTCCCACTCTGTGTTAGCGTGGTCTTCTTCAAGAAGGTCAGGCTTTGAGAACAGATCATACATCAGCTTGTATACTTCATAATAGCCGTTGCCCTCTACAAAGAGGTCGCTCTTATCCTGAAGAAGCTTGTTCTCAGCGTCAGCACCACCTGCTGCTGAAATAACAAGGTTCTGCCACTGAGTAATAGTCCAGCTTGCATCCTTGAAGTTTGTGTAGTAAGGGATAGCGTCTGTGTTATCCTTGATGAGCTGAAGATCTGCAAGGAACTCGTCAGGAGTCTTAGGAGTTTCTGTGATACCAGCCTGCTCCCATATCTTCTTGTTGTAAAGAACGCCTGTAGCTGTTCCGCCTACCGCAAGTCCGTAAACATTGCCGTCAGCCGTCATCTTCTTGTCTGACCAGCGATATGTGTCCTTGAACTCGTCATAAGTTCCGAGAGATACGAAATATGTAGGAAGTTCCTCAAGCTTAAGGCTTGAAGGGATACAAAGAACATCGCCGTAATCATCTGTACCCATTCTTGTTGCTACATCTGTATCGTAGTCCTTGTATGCAGTGTATTCAACTGTGCAGTTGTAAGCTTCCTCAAACTTGTCTGTGAGAGCGTCGAGCTTGCCGTCCTCTTTTCTGTCAGTTCTGTTCGTAAGAACTTCCAGTTTTGCACCCTTTGCGTCGAATGAGTCTTTGATATCAGCCTGCGATACTTCAGGTGTAACAGCCTTGCTGCTTGAATCTGTAGAGCTTCCGCAGCCTGTGAACGCACTCATTGTTCCCATTGACAAAACCAGTGCCATTGCACCGGCACATATCTTCTTTGCTTTCATACTTGATAACCTCCGAATTAGCTTAATTTTATTAAGTAAATTAATTTGTCTCCAACGACAATATTAAGTATACAGCCTAAATAAAATTAAGTCAATATCTTTTTAGAAATTAATATCTTTTTAATCTCAATTTTGTAAACAAACATAAACTTTAAGACCTGAATTTTAGCAATATGCACAAAAAAGTGGCGACAGTCTTAACAAAGACTGTCGCCAAGATCAGACAACCGACACAACCAACGGGGTCATGTCGCAAACAATAGAAAATCATAGATTAGAAAGGTGCACTTAATAAGTACAGGTCTATTATAACTTAAAATTACTTATTTGTCAATAGCAAAACAAAAAAAGATCAACAAACACTATGTTGATCTTTTTGTTATATTTGCTAATAAAAGCGCACTATATTCTCTTCACAGAGTCCTTTATAACTAGGTCACCCTCGATAGTTATTATCCTTGGCTTGCCGTCAGGTTCTTCCATTCTATCCATAAGTGTCATTACCGCAAGGTCCGCCATATAATCTGCATCAACGTTTATAGTCGTGATAGTCGGGTCTGAAACTTCGGAGATCAAATAGTTATCATATCCCACAATGGAAATATCCTCAGGCACGTTATATCCCATGCCACGGAGCTGTCTTATCGCACGGTAAGCAGCCTCGTCGCAGTTGCACACGAAAGCCGTTGGCATATAGTCCTCAGGGAAAGTCATAGTGATAAAATCACGCTTGTAACGATCGTCGATACGCCACTTTTCGTTGACCTCATAGCCATGCTCTATCATAGCCTTTACATAGCCCATATATCTGTCAAAAATACTCGTTGTGGCAAATTTACTTCCTATGTATCCTATCTTCTTGTGACCCATTTTTATAAGATATGAAGTAAGCTTGTAGCCTCCGCTGTAGCCATTTGTCACAACAGCGTCCAAGTCTAAGGACGGCACATAATAATCAAGCAGTACAAGATCTTTCACATTGTCATTAAGAAGCTTTGCATAATCCTTGGAAAGCTGTCCCAGTGAAATAAGTGCTGAAACCTGCTTGTCCTCGATACAATGCGGGAGCATGAGCCTGTCCTCGTCCTCCTGATCTAAATTTTCCATTATGCAGAACATATTCTCTTTTTTGAGCCTTGTTACAAGAGCGTTATACAATGCCCAATAAAATGAACCGTTAGGATTGATAAATTTTGATGGGATAAGCACACCGATAGTATTGCCTCCCCTGTTCTGAGTGCTTTTCACGCCCACATAACCCATTTCGTCAGCGACCTGCTTTATCTTCTCTCTGAGAGCATCGCTAACTCCGCTTTTTCCTGCAAGGGCTTTTGACACAGTGACGTTACTTGTGTCACAGGCTTTAGCTATATCTATAAGTGTAACTGCTTTCTTCAAAATTCTCACCGCTTTTTCTACTTAATAAACGCCTTAAAATAAACTCTGATAACGTTCTCATTTAATTATATCATTTTATGACATAAAGTCAATAGAATATTGCAAAATCTCACATTTACACAAAAACGCAGACCAAAATCAGTTGATAATGCTCTCAACAGGAGCGTTATCCCTCTCTCTTTGCAGTCTTTTTCGCTCAATGAGTTTTCTTATTATAGTGCAGATGAGCAGAGCCGCTGATATGACAGCAACACCTATTATAGGATAAAATCTCCACATATATTCCTTATCCATATTCTGCAAAGACTGATCTACAGCCGAATTGCTCAGCTTGTCCTGTATCCTTTTTATAAGATATCCGCCCGCTTTAAGAAACGATATCATGCCCCCAAGGCTAAGTATAAAGGAAACGATATATTTTTTGAAAAACGCAAACAATATTCCTGCAAACATAACAACAACGCCTGCCGCCATTGCCCACAGCACCCACTTTGGCGGAACGGGTTCTATATACTTGCCCATGATGCCCACGATGGTTACACCACCGTAGAAAAATCCCGAATACGCAAACGGCACTATCATAAGAAGCTTCAAAATAAGATAATAAACAGGCTCACCGTTTGGTTTTGTGCGTTTCGCCTTTTTCATCATCTTTTTCGCCGAGCGGCTCTGCCTTTCTCTGGCTTCCTCACGCTCTCTCTGTTCTTCAAGCTCCTCTTCTTTTCTGAGCCTGTCCTGCTTTTCTTTCTGTGCTTTAAGTCTGTCTTTTTTTGACATAATGTACCTCTTTTATGTATTAAAATATTATCGTATCATAGTTTTCTCATCAGATATTTTATTATATCATAGTATGCCACGAAATTCAACACATACAAATGAAATTTTCTTCCTTTGCACTGTTAAGAAGGCAGAATAAAATTGAAAAAGGCTTTCCAAGACAAATAATACTTATGCCGACGGCTGAATTAAATTTCTCAGCAGGTCAACAATAAAAGCGAAAAGAAAAACAGAAAGGAACGTGAAAAAATGTCGTCATTTTTCAAAAAAACAGCCTGCGTCACAGGGATAATACTGCTGGGGCTGTTTGGTCTTATAGGATTTTATTCCACAACGCTCCCCGATTTCTACCTTGTTTCAAAGGGCAGCGAGCTTAGCGTGAACTCCTTTTTCACCATATCCTCAAAGCCCTGCGAAAGCAAGGTGACAGTGGCGGTGTCAGGCGGTTCGTCAGGAGCATCACGATACACAAAAAATATGCTCATGCTTTTTGGGGCAGTGCCAGTCAAGGAGGTTGAATCAAAGACAATGGAAAGACCAATGCTTTATCCCTGTGGACAGCCATTCGGCATAAAGCTTCTCACAGAGGGCGTAATGGTAGTCGATCTGCAAAAGGTGGATTCTTCAAGCCCTGCCAAAGATTGCGGTATAAGAGAGGGCGATGTTATAGTATCTATCGACGGAGAAAAAGTCAAAAGCAACGCAGACGTTGCAAAGATAATCAGAAGCTCAAACGGTGAAGCCTGCTCAGTGCGCATAAAGCGTGGAAGCAACGACCTGACCTTCAAGCTCTGCCCACGCCTTGAGAACGGAAGCTACAAAGCAGGAATGTGGGTGCGTGACTCCTCCGCAGGCATAGGCACGCTCACATTCTATGACCCTGAAAACGGAACTTTCGGAGGTCTTGGTCACCCCGTATGCGACGCAGACACAAAAGAACCCCTCCCCCTCTCCGCAGGCACAGTTGGCGAAATAAACCTCACAGGCTTCAACAAGTCACGCTCAGGCTGTCCGGGACAGCTTTTAGGCGAGTTTGCAAACTCCGCCTCCACAGGTGATATCCTGAAAAACTGCGAAAGCGGTGTGTTCGGCACACTGAATGCAAACCCTTGCCCAAATGCAAAAGAGTTTCCTCTCGGCTTCCGTCAGGAGATACACCCCGGCAAAGCCAAAATACTCTCCTCTATTGACAATGACGGACCAAAAGAGTACGAAATTTCTATCGAGCAGATAAATCTCTCAGATTCTGCCGAGCATGACCTTGTTATCAAAATAACTGACAAGACGCTTCTTGAAAAAACAGGGGGCATTTTGCAGGGCATGAGCGGCTCGCCTATCATTCAGGACGGAAGACTCGTGGGCGCAGTGACCCATGTTTTTATCGAGGACACCGCCAAAGGCTATGGAATCTTCGCTGACGAAATGTATTCAAAGACCTCAGAGCTTGCCGAAAGCACCATAGAAAACGCAGGTTAGCGACCTTTGCCGATCGCTGTCGATTTATGAAAAGGCTTTGCATAGAGAAAAATATCATCTGCAGTCGAACAATGCTTAATTATCTTGTTTTGGCATATTCACGCACTGATATTTGTACACTTTGCATTAATAAGTCGATAATTTGTTGACGATTTTTCTAAAAAACTATTGCATTTAACAAATAAATGTGTTATCATTTATCTTGTGAAAGGGAGTTAAAACAAACGCTCTCAAACAAAAATGACAGATTATACGACGGAGGAAATGACAATGACAAACAAGATCAAAATTCTTATTGGCGACGATTCGGCACAGTACGGGGTAGCATGTGCTTCCTCACTGAGAGCAATGGGCTTTTTCGTGATAACACGTCCCAAGGACGGACTTACTATCTATGACGCTATCAAAAACGAACAGCCGGACGTTGTTATCGCAGACGCAGTGATGCCGAGCCTTGACGCAATCGAGCTTATCAGAAAGATACAGAACTCATCCTATCAGAAACCGCTTTTTATAATCACAAGTGCCTATGAGAACTCATTTATAGAAACACAGGTCATGAACGCAGGAGCGTCATATTTCATGCTCAAACCATTCGACATAAAGATACTTGGCGAGAGGATAAAGTCCATGCTGGATATCGACACCGATATATCCTCCGACTCAAGCTATACGAAAAACAAGCAGAGCATAAACCTTGAGATAATCGTCACAGACATAATCCATCAGATAGGCGTCCCTGCCCACATCAAGGGCTATCACTATCTCAGGGAAGCTATCATACAGTCCGTGAACGATAAGGAAATGCTTGAAAGCGTTACAAAGCTATTATATCCTGCAGTGGCAAAAAAATTCGCAACTACGCCCTCCAGAGTGGAAAGAGCCATACGCCATGCCATTGAGATAGCATGGGACAGAGGAGATATCGACACCCTCAACAGTTTCTTCGGCTACACAATAAACACAGGCAAGGGCAAGCCCACAAACAGCGAATTTATCGCACTTATCGCAGACAAAATAAGTCTTAAATTCAAGACCACCATGGCGGTCTAGGGGTCATAAGTCATATATACAAAAAGAGCAGAACGCATTTTCACGTTCTGCTCTTTTGTTACTTGTTGATAAATGTAGGGGCGAACAGTGTTCGTCCGTCTTTGTTCGCCTGCTAAATTTGCAATAAGACAAACTTTTTCGCTTTGGGTGTGACGTTGCATTTCCGAACACAGGCGACCTCAGGTCGTCCCTACACACAAAATACAAAAAAAGAGGGCGAAAATGATCCGCCCTCTGCATTTTCATATTATCACAGCTTTATCTCTTCGCTGTTCTTTTCGTCCTTGCTGTTGTCATGCTCTATCCTGTCACGGTGAGTTTCAAGAGGAGCTGAATCCTTTACGCCCTCAGTGGCTTCTGGTATAAAGCAGGTCTTTACCGTCATAAAGAATATTCTAAGATCAAGCATAAGCGACTGATGCTCTATGTACATAAGGTCAAGCTTCAGCTTGTCATAAGGCGTAGTGTTATACTTTCCCATTACCTGCGCATAGCCCGTAAGTCCAGCCTTGACTTTCAGCCTGTATTTGAACTCAGGCATTGTTTTTTCATACTTCTGCGCGATCTCAGGCCGCTCAGGTCTAGGCCCTACAAACGACATATCGCCCTTTAGTATGTTTATAAGCTGCGGAAGCTCGTCTATCCTTACTTTTCTTATAAACTTTCCTATAGGAGTGATACGGCTGTCATTTTTCTTTGCAAGGGTCGCACCGCTTTTCTTTTCAGCGTCAACTATCATGCTTCTGAACTTGTATACCTTGAACACCCTGCCCCCTGTTGTGAGCCTTTTCTGAGAATAAAGCACAGGACCGCCATCATAAGCCTTTATTGCAATAGCCGTCACTAGCATAAACGGTGACGCCACCACCAGTGCGGCAGCCGACAGCACAATGTCAAGTATTCTCTTTATCGCACGCTGTTCCCAGCGCAAGCCGTCATTTCTCGCCAGCAAAAGGGGCGTATCGAAAAGGTGGAAATCCTCCGCACCCCTTACGATAATATCTGACAGCTTAGGGTTTATATAAGTCCTGATAGAATTTTCAAAAGTAAATTTCAAAAGCTTGTTTCTCAGGTCATTTGGGATATCCGAGATTATAACAGCCTCGTGTTTTAATATCTCACGCTCGATATCCTCAAGGCTCTCCTCACAGCTTATAGAAGCGCATATCCTGTATTTGTCATTTCTTACGCTCATTTTTGAAACAAGGTACTTAGCGTTCTTGTTTCCATAAACGATTATCATTCGCCGTGGAGGGTATACCGCCTGATATATCCAAGTGAAAACATAGCTCCACGCAAAGGCTATGGCCACCTGAATTACCGTCATAACAAGTATAGGCGCTACGTTGAGCCTGCCTCGTCCGATAAGAGAAACGAGTATAAATTCTATAAAATTCGCACCCAGCACACCCAGCACCTGCGAGCCGAAAAGCCCCGTGAATTTATCATATCCAAGACGGAAGCCGTTAAAGGTCTTTGCCATGGATATATAGAGCACCGCATAGATAGCCACCATAAGAATGTTACCATTATGCCAGAACGGGTCACGCATCGCCTTGTTGTAAAAGTTGTTCCAAACGGTGTCGAAGCACTTCATAAAGGCACAGATTATAACAAGTGCGCTGAGATAGTTAAGTATCTTTTTGAACTGATCTCTGTTATTCAACAAAAAACCGCCTTTCTCTGCTGTTTTTGTTATCTGCTCAATGAGTAAAGTATAGCATACTTTTCGCCAATAATCAAGCATTACACACAATTTTCACCGACTGCCACCTTTTTCAGCCTGATTTTTCAAGATAATACCTGTATCTCCATTCGATATAGTTATAAGCTATGATAGACCATAAAATAAAAATTATTGATTTACTAGGAATTTTGTGTTATAATATACTTTGCAGAAAAATAAAAAATATATTTTTATATAGATAACAGAAAAGAGGAAAATAAATGAAGACCTGCGAGCTTTTCAAGAAAAAGACAACATTATCCTTTGAGGTGTTCCCACCAAAGAGTTCAACGCCTGTTGAGAGCATATACAGCACAATATCACAGCTCCAGCCACTTAATCCTGATTTTATCAGCGTAACATACGGAGCAGGCGGAAGCACGAACAATGCGACTATCGACATATGCTCGGCTATAAAAAATCACCACAAGATAGAGTCAGTGGCACATCTTCCATGCCTTTATCAGACAAAGGAACGAGTATTAGAACAGCTTGAAGAGATGAAGTCTGCGAATATCGAGAACATACTTGCTTTGAGAGGTGACAGAAACCCTGATTTTGAGCCGGCAGGTGATTTTCACTACGCTTCCGACCTTGTATCTTTCATAAAAGAACACAGCGACATGAACGTAATAGGCGCATGCTATCCTGAATGTCACCCGGAGTGCGACAGCATAGTAGATGATATAAAGCACCTGAAGGATAAAGTAGACGCAGGCTGTTCACAGCTTATCACCCAGCTTTTCTTTGACAACAGCACATTTTACGATTTCAGAGAAAAAACAGCCATAGCAGGGATAAACGTGCCTATCGAAGCAGGAATAATGCCTGTGACCAACAAAAAGCAGATACTTAGAATGACAACTCTTTGTCATGCGACCCTGCCGAAGAAGTTTCTGAAGATAATGGACAAATACGAGAACGACCCAATAGCAATGAGAGATGCAGGCATAGCCTATGCGGTATCGCAGATAGTAGATCTCATCGCCAATGATGTAGACGGCATACACCTTTACACCATGAACAATCCATATATAGCGGAGAAGATATGTGAAGCGGTGAAGTCGCTTTTCTGATCTACACAAACGCAAGCAGGCGGAGAATTGATCTCCGCCTGCTTTTTTGTTTTCCGCACAGACCAACTGTAGGGGCGAACAGTGTTCGCCCGTTTCATTTTTTCACGATCCTACTGATTATTACATTGTATAAACACTGCACCCAAATGTAGGGGACGGCGCCCCCGACGTCCCGACATCGAAGCGTTAAGGTTTGATTTATCATAAAGCTGTGTAGGCAAACAAAAGCGGGTCAGAGCTTTACACTCCGACACCGCTTTATTATAGCTTATTATTCATATCTCAAAGCGTCGATAGGATTGAGCTTCGCCGCCTTTATGGACGGAATAAGTCCAAATACTATTCCAACTACCATTGAAAATACCACCGACACTACTATTGACGCCGAGGATATCGCCACAGGAACTTCCGCTACCTTCGCTATTACCTGCGAAAGCCCTATGCCCGTCAGCACACCGATTATTCCGCCTATGCTCGTAAGCACTGCCGCTTCTGTCAAAAACTGTGCAAGAATTCTCTTTTTCCTTGCTCCCAGTGCTTTTTTCAGTCCTATCTCTCTCGTTCTCTCTGTTACCGACACGAGCATAATGTTCATTACGCCTATACCGCCTACCAGCAGTGAGATGCTAGCTATCCATATAAGCATCTTATTAGTCGATGAACTCAGATCCTGCAATGACTTCGCCTGCTCCAGCAGGCTATCGCTCTTGTATTCCACAGAAGCGCTGGTTTCCTTGCTTTCGCCCTTTACAGCCGAAACGTTCTCGTTAAGAATATCCGCCGACTTTTTGCCCGCATTCGTCATCGAGTCCGTGTCCACAGCCTTTACGATACAGTTTTCTGGTTCGTCATAGCGGAAAACTATCCCCCAATCGTTTGTGGGGATAAAGACAAGTCCGCTTGATGTCTGATTGTATGTGTAGTAGTCCTCCACGGAGCTTATAACAGGCTCAAAGTTTGAATTTTTCACAGCCACGCCTATTACAGTGAACGGCTCGCCACTTATATCTATTACCTTTCCCACAGGGCTTTCACCCTGGAAAAGACCCTCTGCAAGCGTCTTGTCTACCACTGCCACCTTGTCAAATTTGGTAAAGTTTCTCTCCGCAAAGCCCTTTCCCTCAACTATCTCGTATCCAACAGTGTCAAAATAATCCTTGTCTACTCCGTATATAGTTGACGAATCCATTTTGTTGTTAAGATAAAACAGATTGTCAGGATTGTTTCTTGTGCGGTAAAAAGTGCTTGACTCCACCTCTTTAAGCTCGTTGATACGTTTTTTAGTGTCCGGTGTGAACATTGCCACATTAGACGGTGGCGCTTCATAAGAAAAGTCGCAAACAGTGTCGCCATTTGAAAGCTGGATCTTCACAGTGTTGTTTCCTGCGCCGATAAGATTGTTCTTTATCTGCTCATTTGTACCCTTGATAGTGGAAACTATAGCAATGATAGCCGCAATACCGATAATGATACCAAGCATAGTAAGAAACGAGCGTATCTTATGTGAAAGTATTCCCTTAAATGAAAGTCTGATATTTTCTATCATATTATCCGCCCCCTTTTAATACTCAGGATAAAGGACTTTGTCGGTCTCCTTTGTCCTTACGCCCTCTTTGACGTCCTTGCCGTATGGGAAGCATATCTTATCTTTCATAGAAAGTCCGCCCTTGACCTCGATATTAGTGCCATACATTATCTTGCCTGTTTTTATGTAGCTTTTCACAAGTCTGCCGTCCTTGTTGGCTTTCATTATATAGTAGTTTCCGTTTTCCTGCCTTACATAATGTATAGGCAGATAAACGCTGTCACTGGTCGTGGTGTCATTCACAAATGAAACGCCTACCCAGTCGCCCACGTTGAAATCCGTGCTGTCGCTGAGTTTAGCTTCTACAGTGTAGGTGGAGCTGTTAGGATTGTCACCCCAGTTGTTTGTCGAGTATGACGTAGGCTCGCTGCTTATCTTTGTTATCTCAGCGTCAATGCTCATTCCCGTGCTGTATGAGTTCACCATAACAGTGTTTCCCACAGCCGCTCTGTCAAGATTAAGCTCGCCCACACTAAAAGTAACGGAAACTCCGCCCTCGCCCTCGATTATTGCGAAAACGTCATCATCAGAGCTGTCACCACTGTAGTCCGTGCTGTCGTCTGTAATGTCCTTATCGTCTTTATCGTCACCATCGTCCGAATTATCACCCTCTGCGGCAGCGTCGCTTACAGTGCCTATCTTTTTAACGACTCCGTCGATAGTAGCCACTACCTTGCCGTCTGTCTTTTTCTTCAAAGCGTCATTGTAGTCAAGCTTTGCAGACTTAAGGTTAAGCTTTAAGCTCTTTATCTCGTCCTCTTTTTCTGATATCATTTTCTTTATCTCTGCACGGCTGTGCATATAGTCCTCAGAGCCTGAATTTGCACCGTCCGTCTGTGACGGGTCAGCAGGAGTGACATCTATGCCGGCGTCATTATCATCATAATCACCGTTATCAGGTATATCCGCATCACCGCCATTGTCGATATCATCAGTATCATCGCTGTCGCCAGCACTGTCATCACTGCGGTCTGAGCCTGCAGGCACAACGATAGAGAACTTGCCGAACTGCTCCACAGAAGTGTCAAGAGAAAGCGTACCGCTTTCCTTGTCCTCAGTTATCCCCTGCGAAACTGTCCAGTCTGCAAGAGCCTTTTTGCCAATTGTTTCATGGTTGACTATCCACTTGTATATAAAGTTTGAATTATCATCATAAACGCAAAGCTCCGCATAAGCCCCCGTTGTCTTTATCCTTTCAAGAAACGCTCTGGATACCTTTGTGTTCCTGTTGCAGTTTATAATGTAAGGATCGTCCTTTGTGCCTGCATTTTTCGTCTGGAAAACAGCCTTTACAACGTCCACAGTTTCCACAGGCTCAGGAGTTGGCTCAGGATCTGGAGTTGGCTCTGGGTCTGGTTCCGGCTCTGGTTCCGGCTCAGGCTCTGGATCGTCAGGCTCTTGCGGTGCGTCCTCAGAAGGCTTTAAAAGCTTGTATTTAGCAAGCTCCTTTTCAGCCATTTTGATGTTCTGCTCGCAGACCTTTACCTGATTTTCTTTCTGTGAAAGCTCCAGCTCCACCACCGTCATGTCATATTCAAGTATAGTGTCGCCCTTTTTCACAGTGTCGCCCTTTTTTACAAACACCTTTTTAACAAGCTTCTCGTTGTCAAGAGTAATTCTCTGAGCATTGGCAGAAACTATCTGCCCGTCCATGTTCACTGAGCTGTCCCACTCGTAACTATCCGCAGTTTCCGCCATAAGGTCAACAGGAACTACCGACACAACAGTTTTCTTGTCCTGATTTTTCTTATATTTCATTGCTCCCGCATATCCGCCTCCGCCAAGGATAGCTATGCACAGGAGTGTTATTATTACCTTTTTCATTCCTGCTCACCTGCCTTTTCTCCATGAAGCTCGCCATCACGGATATACATTATCCTCTTTGCACATCTTGCAATGTCAGGCTCGTGTGTTATCATAACGATAGTAACACCGTCGTCATTAAGCTCCTTGAAAAGCTCCATTACCTGATCGCCCGACTTTGTGTCAAGAGCGCCTGTGGGTTCGTCTGCAAGAAGAAGCTTTGGATTGTTGACTATCGCCCTTGCAATAGCCACCCTCTGCTTCTGACCGCCTGAAAGCTGAGTAGGCTTGAACATCATTCTCTGTGCAAGCCCCACCTTTTCAAGAGCCGCCTTTGCTCTCTGACGTCTTTCTCTTTTGCCTACCCCCGCATAAAGCAGCGGAAGCTCCACATTTTCAAGTGCTGATTGTCTAGGGAGCAGATTAAAGTTCTGAAACACAAAACCTATCTTCTTGTTTCTTATCTCCGAAAGCTTCCTATCCTTTGCCTGCATAATGTCACAGCCGTCAAAAACAAAGCTACCCTTTGTCTGCTTGTCAAGACAGCCTATAATGTTCATAAGCGTAGACTTTCCCGAGCCTGACGGACCCATTATCGCCACATATTCCCCCTCTGAAACCTCAAGGGAAATATCCTTAAGCACAGGCACAGCTTCCTTGCCCTGCAAATAATCCTTGTAGATATTTTTCAGTTCAAATACCATTGCAAGCCCTCCTTATTCAGCGAAAGCTGCGTCAGCATCAACAGCGTCGGCATTCTCACCGTCTGCATTTTCTGCATTTTCCTCTTCACCGTAAAGCTTGTTGAAGTATTCTTCTATCTCCTCGTCCGTCATGCTTGCGAGCATATCCTCGTCTATAGCCATGCCGTCCTCATCACTTCCGTCAAAAGCGATGTCCTCGTCACCGCCCTCGGTATCACCGTCACTGTTGTCGTTCGTGCCAAGGTCATTAGGTGGAACAGACACATCAGCCTCATTGGTGGTAGCCGTCATGCCCTCCTCGATAGACTTGTCAGGGTATGCAATATAATCGCCCTTTTCAAGACCTGACTTTATCTCGCAGTCACCGTTATCCTCGTCCTTCTGACCTATCTCAACATATCTCTTTTCTATCTTTCCGTCCTTGTCCTTAGCCCAAACGTAATTCTTCTTGCCGTCCTTGCAGATAAAGTCGGAATAGAGCCATATGCCCGTCTTGTTTATAGAAGTGTCCTGTCCGTTGTCTATCTCGATAAGAACGTGCTGACCGAGCATAAGTCCGTCAAAGCTCTCAGGCTTAACATAGAAAGCATAGTTTGAAGACTGGCTCATCTCATCGCTTGAACCGAAGCTGTATATATCATCACCAGAATTTTTCTGCGGACTTGTGTCAACAGAAGTTATCTCGCCCTTCCAAGTGGAATCATCAAGCCTTGACTTTACGATAACAGAAGCTCCCTGCATGATATCTTTGCTGTTCTGCTCGTTGAATCTGCCCTTTATTCTGTAGTCGCCCTCTTCTGTTATCTGCATTATAACGTCGCCGCCGTCCTGCTGAAGCTTGTCCACCGTCTTGACGTTCTTAACAGTTCCGTCGATAGAAGCGGTGACGTATGCGTTCTTTGTGGAAGCCTCCAGCTTTTTGATCTCAACGTTTTTAGCCTTTATATCATATTCGTTCTTAGCATTGTCGCTCTGCAAAGAAAGGATCTGGGTCGTATATGACACAGCAGCGTCCTGATCGGCGTTTTTCTTTTCCTTTTCAAGCTCAGCTATCTGGCTCTTATTTGAAGCTATCTCGTTCTGGAGCCTCTCCACCTCGAGCTTAGCCTGCTCAAGCTGAAGATTTATAGCCTCAACGTCATATGTAAGAAGCTTGTCACCCTTTTTAACAGAGTCACCGTTCTTAACAAGTATCTCGGCCACCGTCTTTGAGCTGTCATACTTTACGTCCACAGACTCCTGTGCCTCAACAACGCCCAAGAACGAGCGATTAGAAAGCTTGAAGTCCGACGCAGTGTTAAGTGACGATACCTTCTGCACATATACCTTCTGTGAGCTTTTTGAGCCTCCCTTGCCGGTCTTTTTCCATACGAAAAAGCCTCCCACACACACTGTGCAGACGATAACAAGCACTATTATAACAGTGCATATCCTTTTTTTCGTGGTCATTGCAATACCTCCGTTTGTGATTTTTTTCCAAAACAGCATAAAAAGATCCGCCTGACAGCAGCCAGACGGATAATACAGCCCCACCTTCCCCATAAGGGTATAGCATGAGCGTATTATTCTTTGTTATCTTGCTGTCCTGTTGTCTTTTGTTCTTATCTGTTTTTATGTATACATTATACCATAAAAAGAATACAAGTCAATAAATAAAGACGTTGTTTTAAGAAACTCATAAGAATTCCCCTCATCTATAAAGACGTGCAATAACAAATAAAGTTGCAAACAAAAAAAAATCTCTCGTACTATCCCGCAGAGGCCCCCGATGTTTTTTAACACTCTCGGTGCAAACAGCATTCACCAAAACATATCGTAACAAATCACCCCAACAAAAAAGGGCAGCCCACGCCGCCCTAATATGTATTATTTTTTCTTAGCCATAAGCCCTATCATTATAAGCACTACCACCGCACCGCCACCGATACAGCCGAAAAGTACCCAGTCCGTCTCCGTGTTCTCTGTGGCGTTCTTCTGCTCCTTGATGACCCCCTGCTCCGCCATAGCCTCCGCCGCAGAGCTTTCCGTCACAATGGAGCTGTCCTCCGTCTGAGGGCTGTCCGCATACACCGCCCACGGTATTATCATCATAAGCGACATCACAGTCGCCCCAAGCCCCGACAAAAGCTTTATCGTCCTCATATAAAAAGACCTCCTCCGATACGCCATTTATCAACAGCAAAGCTTTATCACAGAGCTGCTTAAAGTTTTCCTCATTCAATTATACACATTTTCCAATAAAATTACAAGCAGAATTTTGTACAAATCATACATTAGTTTACACAACAATATACACAACACCTCACGAATTACAAATAAATCGCTGTAAATTTTGATTTATCAGTTTATTAATTGTGTATTGTCACAAAAATATATAGCAAAATTCATCAAAAATAGCATTGAAAATCTTGTTCATATGTGATATAATAACGAATAGCAACATACTGTTCACACTTTACTTGTAAGGAGGTCTTTATTTTGGAAGAACGTATGCAAATTATACAGGCAGCAGGCAACAGCAAGATACAGATAGGCGTTATACCGGGTCACTATGCAACTAACCACTCGCATATCAATTATTATGTAGATATAACATCTCTTAAAACTGGTTATAAAATGGCAAAGGAAGCCGCAAAGGCATTGGCAGCCACCTATGTTTCAACACATATCGACACTATCATATGCCTTGAAGGAACAGAGATCATCGGTGCCTTTCTCGCTGAAAGCCTTGGCGAAAGCGGCATAAACAGCGGTGCAGACGTAAATGTAGTAACACCTGAGCTGAACGCTGTAAATCAGATGATATTCAGAGATAACACTCAGAAGAAGATATGGGGCAAGCAGGTGCTTCTGCTTATCGCTTCCGTTTCAACTGGAAAGAGCATAAACAGAGCAATGGACTGTCTGAAATACTATAACGGCAACCTTGTAGGAATAGCTTCCATATTCTCCGCTATCAAAGAGAACAACGGCACTGCTATCCACGCCCTTTTCACAGAAAAGGATCTGCCTGATTACATGACATATACATCATCAGAATGTCCAATGTGCAAATCAGGACAGAAGGTCGACGCTTTGGTAAACAGCTTCGGCTATTCAAAGATATAGCTTGTAACTTCATTCTCCATAAAATAACGTTAAAGGGACGGAAAATCAAATTTCCGTCCCTTTTTCTTTTGCAAAAATGTCAAATCAACGGGCGAACACTGTTCGCCCCTACATACAAACAGCGTATTTACGTCGTTTGTAGAAAATTGAGGCATCACGCTTGTTTGAGCCTTTTTTTCTTTTGCAAATAATGTGTAGGGGCGACCTGAGGTCGCCCGCTTTGTTTCACCGCTATGACGTCTACTTTAACCAAACAAATGTGAAAACTTCTTTTTAAGTCCAGCCTTGTCAAAAGCAAGTCCAAGCACTATATAAAGTATCGAGCTTGCAAGCACCTGTATGCAGTAAGCAGGAGTCTGACCGAAAGCCGAGATTATTGCGCTCTTTGAGAAACCGCCTGCCATAAAAATTCCCTCATAAAGACTGTAGCATACCACGCATATAACAAGTGCAGGGATAATTCCAAGCAGATTTCTCACGCAGATTATCTTCTCTGTCTTTCTTGAAAAGCAAAGAGCAGTTATCGCCTTTATAACGATAGTTCCCGGAAGCCATACCACAAATCCCGAAAGTCCGTCTGCAAGACCTGCTCCTATAGCGCCTGCCGCCATTGCATAAGGTGTAGGAAGCATTGAAGCCGCAAGATAAATAAGTCCGTCACCTGCGTGTGTGTAGCCTGCACCCGTAGGAATGTGCAGCCATGCCGTAAGAACATATATCATTGCCGCAAAAAGACCTGTCACGCATATAAGCTGAATATGCTTTGTTGAATTTTTTACCTGAGCTGTTGTACTCATTATTATCACTCCAATTTAATTTCTATCCTTATTTTATACCGCCAGACTATAATTTGCAAATGCCTCAGTTTCGCACTTTTTCCACCGTAGATTGTATCTTTTGCACAATCCAAAAGTCCTATCCCAACATCACATTTGTGCATCAAAGCAATACAATATCCCACAATAATTTTACAATAACATGACAAAATCAATTATGCACAAAACCAAGCTGTCATATAGGCTTTCTTTTGTGCTATAGGTAGAAGATAAAAAGGCGTAAAAAAAGAGCGGTCATAGTCAAGACCACTCCACTTTGCAAAACATAAATCATCAAATTGTAGGGGACGGCGCCCCCGACGTCCCGATACTTCTTTTCCCTTAAATGTTACCGAGAAATCACAAGCCCTAATACCTAGATAACGTAATCATCTATCCTTGCATTTTCCTGATTTACAAGGTCCTGCAAGGTAATGCCGTCAACAACACCATTTATAGCACCGTAAAGCTTTTTCCATACCGTCAGCGTTGCACAGCAGTCCTGACGTGGACAGGTATTTTCTTCCCCCTCCAGACAAGCCACAGGAGCAAGACTTCCCTCTGTGAGCCGAAGTATCATTCCCACAGTGTATTCCGCAGGCGTTTTTGCCAGCTTGTATCCGCCCCCTGCACCACGAACGCTCTTTACAAAGCCCGCTCTTGCAAGAATGGATATTATCTGTTCAAGATACTTGTCGCTGATGTCTTGTCTTTCAGCGATCACTTTGATAGGCACATATCCGCTCTGCTCATGTAAAGCAAGGTCAAGCATAAGCCTCAGTGCATATCTTCCCTTTGTGGATATTTTCATCAGCGTCAGATCCTTTCATAAATCCTATAGAAAATCTATGATTAATTATATATCATATTTGTAAAAATGTCAAGCAAAAACCACCGCAAAGGGCGTATTTACAAAAAACTTCTTTTTACCCTCTTTATTTTTCTCAAAAAGTAGTGTATAATACAATTAAGTATACAAGTTCACAGTAAAGAAAATAAAGGGAGGTCAAAAGCTATGAAAAACAAGCTTAAAGTAAATATTTATAACCGTACATACAATCTGCTTTCCGAAGAGTCGCAGGAGTATACCAATAAACTTGCGTTGGTGATAAATTCAAAGATAAAAGGCATGATGAAAGCTATCCCGAGCCTTTCCGTTCAGGACGCCGCAGTGCTGACAGCACTTGATTGTCTTGACGAGCTTAGCAAGGCAAATCAGAATATCGAAAATATCCGCACCCAGATAAAGGACTATGTTGACGACGCAGGCAGAGCAAGAAGCCAGGCTGACGAAGCTCAGAAAGAAATAAGAGAGCTTCAGGCAAAAGTCCATGACCTTGAAGAACAGCTCGAAGCACGCACAGTTGTAAAAAGAGAGCCTGAGGACGAAGTTATAAACGCAAACGAGCTTCTTTCGCAGGAGATAAAGAACGCTATCGAAAGACCTGTCCACCCTAATCAGCCTAACAACGGCAATTTTGTCGGCACAGTGAATTACAGACCCGAGGGAGGAAGCCATTAATGGCTCACAAAGCTGAGATACTTGCCCCCTGCGGTTCTTTTGAAACTCTCGAAGCCGCCCTTAGAAGCGGCTGTGACGCAGTTTATCTCGGGGGAGAGAAATTCTCCGCCAGACAAAATGCCGCCAATTTCACAGATGAACAGCTAAAAGAAGCCGTAAGGCTCTGTCACCTGCGAGGTGTAAAGGTCTATCAGGCGATAAACACTGTTGTCTTTGACGAACAGCTCGAAGAGTGCAAAAAAGCCGTCAAATTTGCCGCAGAAATTGGCGTTGACGGACTTATCACCCAAGACCTGGCCCTTGTGAAAATATGCCGTGAATGTTGCCCCGACCTTGAATATCACGCCTCCACCCAAATGACCATTCACAGCGAAAGCGGTGTGAAAATGGCTAAAAAGCTCGGCTTTTCAAGAGCCGTCCTGTCAAGAGAGCTTCCCGAGCATACCATAAAAGACCTCACCGCCCTTGGCATCGAAACAGAGGTCTTTGTACACGGCGCACTTTGTATGTCCGTGTCAGGTCAGTGCTATATGAGTGCGTTGATAGGTTCGAGAAGTGCCAACAGGGGACTTTGTGCACAAGCGTGCAGACTTCCCGCGCAAGGGGATAAGATAACAAAGGGGCAGGAGCGTTACGCCCTCTCTCTGAAAGATATGTCCTATGTTGATAAGCTCCAAAGACTCGAAAAGGACGGAGTTTCCTCTCTTAAAATAGAGGGCAGAATGAAGCGCCCCGAATATGTTGCGGCGGCAGTGAACTGCTGTAAAAATTCTCTCGAAAACAAGCCTTATGACCTGAAAGTCCTTGAAGCTGTCTTTTCCCGCGGTGGCTTTACAGACGGATATTACAATGGCAGATTAGGCAGAGAAATGTTTGGCACAAGGCAGAAAGAGGACGTTTCCGCCACCGCCAAAATTCTTCCCGAACTTCATGAGCTTTACCGCAGATGTGAAAAGCGCACAAAAGCCTTTTTCACCATAAAGCTTCAGGAAAGTTCTCCGGCGGAGCTTTCT
This sequence comes from Ruminococcus sp. CAG:57, assembly GCF_000435935.1. Taxonomy (NCBI): domain Bacteria; kingdom Bacillati; phylum Bacillota; class Clostridia; order Eubacteriales; family Oscillospiraceae; genus Ruminococcus; species Ruminococcus sp. CAG:57. The sequence goes on from NZ_FR890793.1 coordinate 158,504, forward strand.
CTCCGTGACAGCGAGGGAAACACCGTGACCGTTTACGGCGATATACCACAAAAAGCCTTGAAAAAGGCATGCGACAGCGACTATGTAAAAAAACAGCTCTCCAAGCTTGGGGACACCATATACGAGTTCGGAGGACTTGAAGCCGCCATAGGCAAAGACCTTGCCTATCCAGCTTCCGCACTTAATGACCTAAGACGGCAGGCGGTAGAAAAGCTTGACCAGAAGCGTATAGACTTTTTCACCCATACCGCCGATTTTACCGACAAAGCACTTGCCGATCTTCCTACCCTGCCAAAAGCCTATGAACACAAAAAGATCCGCATAATGCTCTCAAAGCTCTCTCAGCTTGAGGGTGTTGACCTTGACAAAGCAGAGCTTGTGGGCGTGCCAATAGAGATAGCGTCAGAAGCGGTAAAGATCGTGTCCGACAAAAGCAAGCTTATGATAATAATGCCACGCTTCACATTCGACGAGAAAGCCCTATGTGAAAAGCTTTCAGCCGCAAAAGAAGCAGGCATAACAAAAATGCTCGCCATGAATATCGGCCACTGCCTTATTGCGAATGACCTTGGCTTTGAGCTTCACGCAGGCTATTCATTCAATCTCTGCAACTCAGCCGCATTGGACGAGGTAAAAAAACTTGGTGCAAAAGACTGCACAGTGTCCTTTGAGCTTAAAGCGTCGCAGATAGAAAAGTTAAAGAAGCCCATCGAGATAGGCTTTGTGGCATACGGCAGACTTCCCCTTATGCTCACAGCAAACTGTCCTATAAGAAACGATATGGGCTGTAAAAACTGCAAGGGCAAGCTTTTTGACCGCACAGGCAGAGAGTTTCCGGTGAGATGTCCAAAGGGCAGAGATTGCGCAGAGATACTAAATTCCGATATTTTGTATCTTGCAGACAAGCTGACGGATTTTGACAATGCCGACTATATGGAGCTTCACTTCTATGAGGAGAACGCCCACAGGATAAACGAAATAATAAAAGCCTACAGTGGCGAAAGGGGTGCAAAGCCCGAAAACGCCACCAACGGCCTATACTACAGAGGAGTTTTATAAAATGAGATTACTTATAAAAAAGCTTAAGGAAAATGCAGTTATCCCTGCAAGACAAACAGAATTTAGCGCAGGCTATGACCTTTGTGCCTGCACAGACGCACCCGTAACCATAAAAGCAGGTCAGACCGAGAAAATACACACAGGCATATCAGCCGAGGTTCAGGGTGAGAAAAACTGCGTTCTTCTTATCTATGCAAGAAGCTCACTGGCATCAAAGTTCGGCATTGCCCCTGCAAACTGCGTTGGCGTTGTTGATTGGGACTACAGAGGCGAGATAATCTGCGCTCTCCACAACAGTTCAGACAAGGACTACACCATAAACAGTGGCGACAGGATCGCACAGCTTGTGATAACCCCTGTTTTCACTCCCGAAGTAGAGGAAGTAACAGAGCTTTCCGATACAGAACGTGGTGCAGGCGGCTTTGGCTCAACAGGCAAATAAGAATGGTGAAAACTGCATATGAAAATTTACAACGTTAAAATAAAGACCATGGACAGCGACAGACGTGTTATTGAAAACGGCTGGGTGGAGATAACAGACGGCATTATTTCCGCTGTAGAAAGCGGCTCTCCCGAAGCTGTCACAGCCGAGGACATAGACGGCAACGGCAGAACAGTTTACCCTGGTTTTATCGACATTCACACACATCTTGGACTATCCACAAGCGGCGTAGGCATGGAGGGCGAAGATTTCAACGAGGAATCTGAACCATGCACAGCACATATCCGCATTGTTGACGGCATAAACCCCATCGACTATTCCTTTGAGCTTGCAAGAAAAGCAGGTGTAACATGCTGTCTTGTATCCCCAGGCTCAGCAAACCCTGTCGCAGGCAGTATTGCAGCAGTAAAAACCTATGGCAAGCGAATAGATAAAATGCTTGTAGGCACAGTTGGAATGAAATTCTCAATGGGTGAAAACCCTAAACTCACCTATTCTGACAAAGAGGACGCCCCCTACACCCGAATGGCAGTGGCAGGCATAATAAGAGAAGCACTTATAAAGGCGCAGAAATACGGTGAAGCGGTCGAGCGTGCAATGGGAAGCGAGGAGGATATGCCGGAGTTTGACATGAAGTCGGAGGCTCTGCTCCCTGTTCTCAGAGGCGAAGTCAAGGCGCATTTTCACTGTCACAGGGCGGACGATATTTTCACCGCCATAAGGATAGCGAAAGAATTTGAGCTTGACTATGTGCTTATACACTGCACTGACGGTCATATCATAGCTGACGAGCTTGCAGAGGAAGATGCAAGCTGTGTGATAGGTCCTGTAATATGCGACAGGTGCAAGCCTGAAATGGCAAATCTTACCCCGGCAAACGCAGGCATACTTTCTTCTCACGGCATAAAGGTAGCTATCTGCACCGACCACGCAGAAGTGCCGATAGAATATCTGCCATTGTCAGCGGCTATTGCAGTAAAAAACGGTCTTGACTATGAAAAAGGTCTTGAGGCTATCACCTGCACAGCGGCAGAGATAGCAGGCATATCCGACCGGGTAGGCTCTGTAAAGACAGGGCTTGACGCAGACCTCACCCTATTCAGCGGCGACCCCCTTGATGTAATGGTATCACCTGACATGGTGATATGCGGTGGAAAAATAATTTGATATGATACCAATGCGGAACGGTTTTCGTTTCGCATTTTTTATTTGCGTTATCCGCAATTTGTCATTTTTAACCATATAGGGGCTGGCGCCCTCGACAGCCCACACCTGTTTGCCTGTCCATTCTTGCGGTAACCATACAAAGTTCGGCACGTTGTTTCAAAATGCCATATGGCACATATACACAATATTGCGAAACATAACCACTAAAAATTATTGCACAAACCCCAATAACCCCACAAATGGCGGTAGGGGCGAACAGCGTTCGCCCACCTTTATTCACCTACATGGTTTGTACAAATTCAACCCTCGCAACTCCTCGAAACGGGACGTCGTATTTCTGCAAAGCAGAAATTGCGCTGCTCCCCTCGGCAAACCTCGTCCGTTAGCTTCACCTTACCCAAACCTACAGCACACAAACCACAAACCAGTACACATAAGGTACCAGCGTCATAACAATATCATAAACTGCAAGAATTTTTCCCGACAGAGCATGACCATTCGCCGTACCCTTTTTCCAAACCAACAAACTGTACAGCACGCTCACCGCAATATGTATCAAACCACAAGCAAAAATTATCCAATGAAAAACACCGTACTGAAACTTCCCCTCACTGCCTGTCAGCTCAAAGCTAATGATTATCACCCAGCCCAAAAGGTCATTTCCCAGACCACTGATAACATGAGCCGCTATAGCCAAAAATTTCTTCATAAGCATACCCCCTATGCCAAAAGCATCTATTTTTTATTTTCTGATAACTAACATTTTATCATCACCCTGCACAAAATTTGCCCCACAAATTCGTGCAAACAAATGATTTATATTTTAATTTGGCAACATTTCTGCAATTGTTGCATTTTTTATGCAACAAAAGTGGTGATTTTCGGGATAAGTAGAAAGCGTTTTGATACTTGCGGGCACGTACAAGCCCTGCGACTTAGTGAAACCGAGGTGCGTTTCTGGAACAGGCTGTAGAGTACTTGTGTCAAAGCGTGGGTGTGCATTGCGGTATTTTGTGTATACGCAACCTAGGGCTTAATACCCAATGTCGCACCCCGAACGCAACTTGAAAATTGAATATAAATACAGCTAAAACACGAAACCTATGGCAACAAATCTGTAGGGGCGAACAGCGTTCGCCCGTCGAAGAAACAAGTCCACGATTACAACCATTGTAGGACAGAACAAAAAACTATCCTATCACGCTTGTAGGGGCTGGCGCCCCCGACGTCCCGCCCCTCCGACATTTCGTCTGCAATCTCATTTGTGTTATCCACATAATGTTTTCTACATGAGCTCTTGATAATTCAAACCTCGCTCCTTCGAGCGGGCTGTCGAGGGCGCCAGCCCCTACAAGCGTGATAGGATAGTTTTTTGTTCTGTCCTACAATGGTTGTAATCGTGGACTTGTTTCTTCGACGGGCGAACGCTGTTCGCCCCTACAGATTTGTTACCGTAATTTTGACCGATATATATATATTCAATTTTCAAGCACTTTCATCTGATATCCTATTTCTATCTGCTTTTGATACTACAATCTGCACCTTGTCGGCTTGCGCCGAATGAGGCTCTGCCTCATACTCCGCTAGGGGCTTGCTCCCCTACAGGTATTCGGGCAAGTTTCTGCCGCCGCAAAATCGCTCCGCTCTTTGCGGATATACGTTTTGCTTTGGGATAGAATAGCGGTGCAGATTGTGTTACTCCGATATTTCTTTTGTCTGATAGCTTATTTCTATATGCTTTTAATACTACAATCTGCACCTAGTCGGCTATCGCCGAATGAGGCTCTGCCTCATACTCCGCTAGGGGCTTTGCCCCTAGACCCCACAAGCCCTCCAGCGCCGAGCTTGAGCGTGCGCTTTATCTATCGCTTCGCTCGGTGCTTGGGGGCAGCTTTGCTCATTCCTCATTCCTAATTCCTCATTCCTAATTCCTAACTCCTCACTTGATCGTTTCTTTTACTTAAAATGCACAAAAATGCTTGAAAAATATCAAAAAATTTGCTATAATATTATTGATTATATCCGTATGCTTCAACAGCACCGAAAGGGAGTGACTTTTTTGCCGAAATTTGAAAGCGGTATGGAAAATATGGCGGATATGTTCGTCTTTGAAACAGGCGACCTTCTGGAAAAGTTGGACGAGATCCTTATGCGCACCGAGCAGGAAGACTCTATCTCCTCCGATGATATCAACGAGATATTCCGTACCATGCACACTATTAAAGGCTCTGCCGCCATGATGAGTATGCACAATATGTCTACCCTTGCCCACTCAGTTGAGGATCTCTTCTACATTATCCGTGAAGACCCTACTGTGAAATATGACAAGCCTGCTCTCTATGAGCTTCTTTTCTCGGCTTCTGATAATCTTAAATCTGAGCTTGATTCACTCTATGACGACGCTCCGCTCACCGATTTTTCAGAGCTTGAAAATAAGATACACGCCTTTGCTGCCACCATGAAAGGTCAGCCTGCAGGCGATAGTCCCGATATCTCATCAGCCGATACCGCCACCTATGAGGGGCTTTTCCCTGATGATGAAAAAGAGGGCGTTCTCACCTATAAGGTCACATATTCCGAAAGCTGTGCAATGCCTGATATGCGTGCATTGGTGCTTTTGCGTGCCTTAGGTAAAATGTGCGAGGTAATAAAAACTTTCCCTGAGGATCTTGACGCCGACAATGCAGGGGACGAGATATCCAAAAAGGGACTTTACATAAAGCTTATCACCGATGACCCGAATGGCGTTCTTGACCTTATGAAAAACGCCGTGAACGTTGACAAAGCTGAGCAGGTGAAAAAGCCTGAGCAACCTGCTAACGCAGCCAAAAAACCTCAGCCTGCCCAAAAGTCTGCTCCAGAAAAGTCAGCCCCAAAGCCTGCTCAGCCTGCAAATGCAGTCCCCAAAAAGCATGCCGAAAAGCATGAGCAGTCCATGATATCCGTCAAGCTCGATAAGCTCAACAGACTTCTTGATCTTGTGGCTGAGATCGTTATAACCGAAGGTTCTGTTATCTCCTCTCCCGACCTGAAAAAAGCCGAGATAAACCTTGACCGCTTCAATAAATCCTCCCGTGAGCTGAAAAAGCTTACCGATGAGCTTCAGGACGTTGTAATGTCCATACGAATGGTTCCTGTTTCCACAGCATTTCAGAAGATGAACCGTGTTGTCAGGGATATGAACCAAAAGCTTAAAAAGAACGTTACTCTTGTGTTTGAAGGGCAGGAAACGGAAGTGGATAAATCTATCGTAGATATCCTCAATGACCCCCTTATGCACATTGTGAGAAACGCAGTTGACCACGGCATAGAAGACCCCGAAGTCCGTGCAAAAGCAGGCAAGACCGAGCCTGCCACAGTTACTCTAAGCGCAGGCTATGACTCCAACGAAGTGGTCATCTCCTGCCGTGACAACGGCGCAGGAATGGATACCGCAAAGCTTATGGCGAAAGCCAAGAAAAATGGTATGCTCACGAAGCCTGAGAATGAATATACCGACAAAGAGATATTCAATTTTGTTGTGGCCGCAGGCTTTTCCACCAATGATAAAATAACCGAATATTCAGGCAGAGGCGTGGGAATGGACGTTGTAAAGAAAAACCTTGAGAAAGTCGGCGGAAAGCTCTATGTTGACTCCAAGTTTGGCGAAGGCTCTGTCTTTACTATAAGGATACCACTTTCTCTGTCTATCCTTGACGTTTTAAGCGTTGACGTAGGGGGCGAGAATTTCTCTCTGCCTGTTTCCGCAGTTTCCGAAGCTTTCTCCTGCAAAGCCGAAAGCTTTATCACCGACCCCGAGGGCAACGAGTTTATAATGCTCCGTGAAAAATGTCTGCCTCTTATCAGAATGAGCGACCATTTTGATATACCAAATGCCGAAAAGGACGTAACAAAGGGCATAATGCTCTGTTGTAAAGACGGTGGCAAGGAAGCCGTCCTCATGGCAGACAGGATAACAGTTGACCAGCAGGTGGTAGTAAAACCGTTCTCACCTCTCCTTGACGCCTATCCCCTCAAGGAATCAGGCATGGCAGGCTGTTCGGTCCTCGGTGACGGCAGTATAACCATAATACTGGATATGAAAGAATTTCTCGGCAATTATGACTTCCGAAAGGGTGAACAAAGATGTCAGAACAGGATATAAACGAATTTTGTCAGAAGGGCGGAAAAATACTCTCCTTTGTTTCTGATGAAAAATATTACGCCTTTGAGGTAAAAGATGTCACCGATATAATAGGGCTTCTCCCCGTCACAAGACTCCCGAAAACACCAAAGTTCATAAAAGGCGTTATAAATCTGCGAGGAAAAGCCGTTCCCGTGATAGATCTCCGCCTGCGCCTTGGACTGCCCGAAGGGGAGTATGACAACAGAAGCAGTACCATAGTGATAGAAGTCGGCTCAAATCAGGCTGGCATAATATGCGATAAGGTCTTGGACGTTGAGGATATCCTCCCCCAGCAGACCGCCGTGTCGCCCGTAAAAAACAGCCTTGTAAAATGCTTTATAAACGCAAACAACAAAAACATATCCCTGCTTGACCCTGATATTCTGGTCAGAACAAACAGGTAAAACATAATAACAAGGAGGAAGAGGAATGCTGTCACGTCTTGAGATCTCTCAGTCAGACTTTGACGAGCTTACTGCATTCATAAAAGAAAAATACGGCCTTGACCTTGCAAGGAAAAAGTCTATCGTTGAAAGCAGGCTGAGCAACTATGTATTGGACTGCGGCTTCAACAGCTTTTCAGAATATCTCAGCGCCGTCTACAGCGATGAAACAGGCAGAGAAACTGCCAACCTTATAAACCGCCTTACTACCAACCATACATATTTCATGCGTGAAACGGACCATTTCCAACACTTCATGGAGAAATTTCTCCCCTATGCCGAAAAAAACGTCCTCGATCATGATATGCGTATATGGAGTGCAGGCTGCTCATTCGGCAACGAGCCATATAATCTTGCCATGTGTATGGACGATTATTTCGGCTTTGACCGCCGTTTCTGGGACTTGAAAATACTTGCCACGGATATCTCCCTTAACGCACTGCGTTCTGCCAAAAACGGCATTTATACCAGTATGTCCATAAAGAATATCCCCGAAGATTGGCGTAAAAAGTATTTTCACCCATATTCAAACACAAAGGATCTCTGGCAGGTCAGCGATACAATAAGGCAGAATGTTGAGTTTCGCTACCACAATCTTATGGATGATTTCACTTTCAAAAAGAAATTCGACCTTATCGTCTGCCGTAACGTCATGATATATTTTGACGACGATACAAAAGCCGAGATATGCAGAAAATTCTATGACGCAATGGAGGAGGGCGGCTATTTCTATATCGGTCACGCAGAATCAGTGCCGAAGTATATGCCTTTTGTAAAAGTTGCCCCTGCAATATACCGCAAGCTGGGAGGGGATAAAAAATGACGCCTCTCTTTCTTGTGATAACTGAAAACAAAGCCTTTGCACAGCTTTGCAGAAAAGCCCTTACAAACGCAGGCTTTCAAAGCTCAAAGCTTGCCTCAGCCTGCCTTAGCAACGGCAGAAAAAGCGTCACTGCCCTTTCTCCCGACTATGTTCTTCTCGACGGTGATTGCCAAGACAATATGGACGACTACATCATAAGCCTTGCCCCACGATATTCTGTGCCTATAATCTATCTTACCATTCAGCATAACAATAAATATCCCATGATGCAGGCAGGTGCCATAGACGTCGTATATAAACCTGACGGCACTCCGTCTGATAACGAGCGTTTTCAGAAACGCTTTGCCGAAAGCATACAGCGCCTTGAAAAAGCAAGAGCTAATTCTGTTGTGCATATACCTGCCATAAATACCTCCAGAATAATAGCCATAGGCGGTTCAACAGGCTCAACGGAAGCCCTGAAAGCTATCCTTAAAGACCTCCGCCACGACCTGCCTCCTATAGTGGCAGTCCTGCATATGCCTGCAGGCTATACAAGGATATATGCCGAACAGCTATGCACTGAGACTGGTCACAACGTTGTGGAAGCCAAAAGCGGTCTGTATCTCAGCCAAGGCATGGTGGTAATAGCGCAGGGCGGTCAGCACCTTAGATTGTTCAAGGATAAAAAAGGCTATTTTGTCACCTCTGAAGCAGGTGTAAAGGTTTCAGGTCACTGTCCGTCAGTTGACGTGCTTTTTGACTCTGTGGCATACAGCGCAAAGCGTAACGCTATAGGCGTTATCCTCACCGGCATGGGCTGTGACGGTGCAAAGGGTATGCTCAACATGAAGAAAATGGGAGCATATAATATCGGACAGGACGCAGAAAGTTCCATAGTCTATGGTATGCCCAAAGCCGCATATGAAAACGGCTCAGTGTCAAAGCAGTGTCCCCTTGACAAGATAGCACAGGAGATACATTATCGCATCGACAGCGGCTTATGATAAAATATAACAAGGAGGGATAGCTGTGGAAAACAGCAGATATCTCATTTTCACCTCAGCAGGGCGAAGCTTTTCACTGCCCTTTGAGGATATAAAAATAATCATAGCGGCGCAGACCCCAACTCCCGTGCCTGATTTTCCCGACTATGTGCCGGGAACAGTGGTGAACGAGGGCGAGGTAGTGCCTGTCATAGACCTGCGCAGACGTTTCCACTATGAGCCAAAAGAGATCTCCGACAGAGATTGCATAATAATCACAATGGGCGAAGAAGTTTCCGTAGGGCTTTTGTGCGACAACGTAGCAGGCTTCACGGATATTCCCGAGGATAAGCTGTGTAAAGCCCCAAACGTCAACGAAGAAGCCTGCGCAGATTTTCTAAAAGGAGAATTTCTTCTGGAGGGCAAGCCATGCTATGTCCTTGACAGCGAAAAAGTAATAAAGCTCAGCGACCGTGAAAAGGTAGCAAATACAGAGCGAAAGGATAAATAAAAATGAGAGAGATAAACGTTTCAGAAGTAGAAGAACTTGTAAGAGAGCTGTGCATAAAAGCCAATCTGTATCTTCCTGAGGATATGGAAAGCTGTATAGAGTGCAACGCCAGGAAAGAGCAGTCCCCGGTGGGAAAGAACGTCTTTGCTGATATCCTTGACAATATGAGAGTAGCAAGAGAAGAAACTATCCCTATCTGTCAGGACACAGGCATGGCAGTTATCTTCATGACCATAGGACAGGACGTGCATTTTGTAGGCGGTTCGCTGAATGAAGCCATAAACAAAGGCGTAGCAAGAGGCTATACAGAGGGCAGACTGCGTTGTTCCATAGTATCCGACCCATTGGAAAGAGTAAACACAGGGGATAATACACCGCCTGTTGTGCATCTTAAAATAGCAGAGGGCGAAAAGGTAGAAATAATGGTGGCACCAAAGGGCTTTGGCAGCGAAAATATGTCACAGCTTAAAATGATGACCCCGTCAGTTACCGAGGACGAGATAGTGGATTGGGTAGTGTCAGTGTGTGCAAAAGCAGGTTCTAACCCATGTCCGCCAATAGTCATAGGCGTAGGCATAGGCGGCGACTTTGAAAAGTGCGCATACCTTGCAAAGAAAGCACTGTGCAGAAGCGTGTCGGAAAGAAATCCAAAGGAACGTTATGCAAAGCTTGAAGCGAAAATGCTGGAGAAGATAAACCTCCTTGGCATAGGACCACAAGGCTTTGGCGGCACACAGACCTGCCTTGCAGTAAATATAGAAGAAGCACCGACCCACATTGCAGGTCTGCCGGTGTCAGTGAATGTAGGCTGTCATGTGACAAGACACGCAAGCGGAGAGATATAAGGGCATAATGTGGGAGCGAACGGTGTTCACCCGCATTTTCCACAGCACGCACATCTTATTATTCATCAAACAAGCTCCTACATCTTATTCGGGCAAGTTCTTCCGCCGCAAAATCGCTTCGCTCGGTGTTG
>NZ_FR890793.1:169078-182728 GCF_000435935.1 Ruminococcus sp. CAG:57
GCTCGGTGTTGGATATCCCACTCTGGTCAGCTTTGCCAATTCCTCACTCCTCACTCCTCACTCCTCATTCCTACCTCTTTTCTCCACAACACCAATACCCCGATAACATTCGGCACTGCCATAAGTCCATTGAAAATATCCGACACTCCCCACACAAGCTCCATGCTCCACATCGTTCCAATGCACCCACAAACTATCGCCATGATCCTATAGATCATATCGCTCCGTGGAAAAAGATATCTCCAAGCCCTCTCCCCTATGAAAAACCACCCTGCCACTGTCGCTAATGCAAAAAGTATCAGCGAACCTGACATGAAATACTTCCCCGCTCCACCAAGAGCAGCATTGTAAGCCCTCACTGCCATATCCTCCCCCGTGAGGTCAGTTCCGCTTATTATTATCACCACAGCCGTCAGAGTGCATATGACAAAGGTATCTATAAAAACCTCAGCCATTGCCCATGTTCCCTGCAATTCAGGCGACTTTATCCCGCACGAGCTGTGTACTGCCACCGTCGAGCCTAAGCCTGCTTCGTTTGAAAACGCTCCACGCTTTAACCCCTCCACCATGGAAAATATTATCGTCCCTGCCACCGAGCCTGTTATGCAGGCTGTGGGGCAAAAGGCGTTTTTTACTATCATTGCTATCGCTCCTGCGGCTTTTAATGGGTGAAATATTATCACTCCCAAACTGCCGCCTATGAAAAGCACCGCCATTATCGGCACAAGCTTTTCGCAAAGACAAGCTGCTGAGTTTTTTCCCACAGCTACTAAAAATACGAAAATAAGCACCACAAGTGCAAATATATATGAGGGTATCCCAAACCCCTCTCGGGCAGCCGCAGCCGCCGAACCCGTCTGCACCATGTTGCCCATTCCAAGGGACGCACCCACCGTAAAAACTGCAAACAAAACAGCCGTGAGCTTCGTTCTGCCTATCTTTTCGAGATAAGCCGCCGCACCGCAAAGCTTTCCGTCAGAGCATCTCACTCCCAGATAGTTTTCGCAGTAAGCAAGCCCCATTCCGAAAAATGCAGACACCCACATCCAGAATACCGAGCCTGCACCCCCTATCCTGATACATTCCCCCACGCCCACCACCGAGCCTGTTCCTACAGTTGCCGCAAGCGCCGTGGAAAATGTCTGAAACTGCGAGAGAGAATCGCTTTCGGAGCTTTCTTTTTTAAACAGCATAAAAACCGTTTTCTTCATTATTTTTAAAATGTGTATCTGTGGAAATCCAAGCTTTATGCTCAGATATATTCCGCCCCCAAGCAAAAGTACCAAAAGCGGAACGCCCCACAAAAACGAATTTATCTTGTTTATTATAGCCGTAAGTTCCATAGCTTTCCCCCGAAAACACTTTTTTCGTGCAAATAATTGCCTTATAAATGATATGATATAAAAGGGAGATTAATTCTTGAAAACTGAGATAACCATACATACAAATACGCAAAAAAACAAACAGCGAGGTGAACGTCCTCAAATGCACAGATATAAGCCCTCAAAAATACCGCTTTTTATCTTCTGGGCTATCCTTGCGGTAATATTGTTTCTTATCCGCTATGCGGTCAATCTCATAGAAAAACTTATCCCATTTTCCGTGAATTATATCCTTATGCCAATGTGGATAATCGCCGCACTTTTTTGCCTGTTGGTGCTTCCATTTTATTTCATCAGATCTTATTTCACCGTCAGCTCAAAAGAAGTCACCGCCTTTACAGGGCTTTTCTTTACCATGCGGCATTTTATGCCCACCTCGGCAATAAAATCCGTCACAACTATCATAACCCCACTAGGCAGTATAACAGGACTTAACTTCGTTGTCTTAAACGCCTTGGGCGCAAGACTTCTTATACCTTTTATGAGCCGCCGTGACGCCATGGAAATATCCGCCATAGTAAACAGCTCCATACGAAACAGAGAACGCAAAGAAGACTAGATACCAAAGACAGGAAAGGTTTAAATGAGCCGCAGAGAAACTATCAAAGAAAAAAGAAGCTGGCTGAAGAATTTCTTCGCCCACCGCCAGCACCCTATAATGATATTATCTTATACAACTAAATATATGTGGCTTCTTGCTATCCCTCTTGCCAAGTATCTCATAGCCGCAAAATTCAACTTTCAAAGCTGGTTTCAGGCACATTGGGTTGATATCCTCACTATCACATTTATCTTCGGCTACGCTTTCCTGCGCTGGATATTTGTCTACTATGAGCTTGAAGAAGATTGCATCATAGCCCACACAGGCTATTTCGGCATAACACGAACTAAGGTCTATTTTGCCGAGATAAGCTCATTGTCACTGTCACAAGGATATATTTCCAGACTTATACATTCCTGTGCCGTATACATAGACACCGATGCAAAATCACTGCAAAATGCAGATATAATGCTCACCCTTACAAAAAAACGAGCCTTTGAGCTTTATCATTTTGCCACTGCCAAATGCAAAAACAAACCTAAATATGTCTACAACTCAAAGAAAAGCCTGCTCGTTATATTCTCTCTCATCTTTTCATCAACTCTGTCAGGCATGATAATCGTGCTGTCGGTACTTTACGAAGCATATAGGATAGTAGGAAGAGAGGCGGAGGAACAAATACTCCGCAGAGTGAATACGGAGATAGCAAAAGTTCCGGTGCTTGCAGAAGTGCCTGAATATATCCTTATCGCAGGCGGTGTGCTGGCAGGAGGCTGGCTCATATCATTTCTGTCGAATCTTATGCGCCACTGGAATTTTTCCTGCACACGCTGTGCCGACCTTTTCATAATCAGAAGCGGGATAGGCACAAGACGCAGACACGTCCTCTATAGAGATAGAGTAAACTATATCGACCTAAGACAATCATTGCTTATGAAGATATGCAAAATAACCTCTGTGTCTGCCCACTGTACAGGATACGGAAAAAGACGGCTTGAAATATCAGCCCTTATACCGATAACGACAAACGGACAGGTTGACCGCTCCCTGAAGATGCTCATGCCGAAAATACCGCCGGTGAAAAGCGACATCTCCACAGGAAAAGCCGACCTTGGCAGATTTATAACGATACCGCTCATATGCACGTTTATACCCATCGTATCAGGAAGAGGAACGCTTTACTTTTTTCCTAACTGGAAAAGAGAAATAACCATACTTGTTATACTAACTACCATACCATTGCTGTGGCTCGTGATAGTCAAGGCGGCGGCAGCGTTCACAACATCAATAGGCTTTGAAAACGGGCATTGTACATTGTCATATTGTAAATGGTATAGCTTTCATAAATCAATAGCCGCACTTGACAGAGTGTCAATGGTAACTGTCATGCAAAATCCGTTTCAGAAGATAAGCCATACTTGTGCCGTGAGAGTTTATACCAATTCGGAGAGTACAGACTATCATACTGTAAAGGGACTTAATTATGATAAGGTCATAAAATTGTTGAACAGGAATGGGTATGCGGTGTGAAAAAATGAGGAATGAGGAATTAGCATAGCAGACCAAAGTTACCCCCTCAGCACCGAGCTAAGCGATTTTGCAGCGGTAGAACTTTGGTGTAGGGGCTGGCGCCCTCGACAGCCCGATATCGAAGCGGCTAAGCTTGGAATTTTCACGAATGAAAAGAAGCAGACAATGTTGTGAATTGTTGCGCCGAACTTTGTGCGGATAACGCAAGCTCGTACAGGCAAATAGGAAATGGGCTGTCGAGGACGCCAGCCCCTACACAGTTTGATAAACAAATATCATCAGGGACGACCACCTCGTCCCCGATTTTTTTATTCAAAAAATTTTTTTCACTGCAACATTTCAGTGAAAAATATACACTTATATTATGACGGACGACAGGGGGGATCAGATTGGACAAAAAGGGAAGAAAAAAGCTCGCAGAACTTGCGGTGAACGGCGATACGGACGCCTTTTCTAAGCTCTATGGAGAGATATATAAGGAGCTTTATTATTACGCCCTCGCTAACCTGCAAAATGCCGAGGACGCCGCCGATGCAGTGCAGGACGCTGTGCTGGACGGCTATATGAGCATCTCCTCGCTGCGGAAAAGCGAAGCTTTCGATAGCTGGATGTTCAAAATTCTGGTCGCCAAGATCAAACAAAAACAAAAGGAATACGCCCAAAGACGCTCTAACCTCGATTATATTAATGAAAGCGACGCAATAATCAAGGACGAAAACGGATTCGAGCGGTGCGAGATCTTAGAAGAGTTTGCTGATCTCAGTGAAGCGGAAAGACTCTGTATATCACTTCACTGTATAGCAGGCTACAAAGGCAGGGAGATAATGGAGATAACAGGTATTAAAGATACGACAGTCCGTTCCCATATATCCAGAGGTAAAGCAAAAATACGCAGTAAGCTGTTTGGAAAGGAGGTGACATGATGAGAAATTTAAGAAAACGCAGAAAGCTTATCAGACAAATGGAACAGGCAAACAAAATTCCTGATAAGCTCATGCCCCAGGAAATAAAAGATATGCTGGACGTGGCAGGCTTCAGACCCGTTATCGAAAATACTCCAAATAGTGCAGAGATAAAAATAAACAGCGGCAGAAGCAACGCCCTGAGATGTCTGGCTGTGGTGGCGGCTTTCGTCCTTGTGGTAGGCGGATTTGCTGTGCTTAGGTTCAGCAATACCCAGTTCGTCAAAAAATACCCCAGTTCCGCTTCTTCACAGTCCGCTGACGCCTCAGGTCTTGACGGCCTCCGTGGAACGACCTATAAGGGTCTTTACAACTATATAAATAGCAACAGCAAAAACATAGAGGACTTTATAGTTGACAATAGCTATATATTCAAAAATATCGACGCTTTGTCTGTTGATGACGATGACTATGTGGCTTTGTATAAGCAGGCGCTCAGAGATCACCAGCTCACCCCTAACCCCGCTGATATACAGCTCACTCGCTCAGGCGTGGATATCACCCCCACAACCAGCATAGATGAGCTGGAAACAAACATAACCTACGGAAACGCCCATTTCATTACTGACAATGGCGGTATCGACGTTTATATTACCCAAAACGGAAATATCACAAAGTCAGAACAGGATATCTTTGCGGAAACCTTCCTTAAAAAAGGTCTTGTTGACATTGCCGAATACGAACAGTACGGCTGTAAGTTTGCTCCAAGCGTTGTTGCAATGTATTTGGATAATAACGAGCTTTACGCTTTCTTCGACTTTATCTTACCCGTGAAGGCAGGAAAGAAAAACCTCGATATCGAATACTGCGGAATGTGCGTGTTTGACGTGAGCGACCCTGAGAATATCAAGCTCATAAGCGAGTTTGAACAGCCCGGCGTGCTGGAGGGCATAAGAAAAGTTGACGGAAAATTTTTCATCGTGTCACGCTACACCCGAGCGGCTTCACTGCTCTTAGATGACCAAAAGCCCGAGGATATCGCACCAGTGCGATACATCAATGGTGAAAAACAGCTTTTTGAAGAAAGTGAAATGTATATCACAGCCAGAGATAATACACCGTCCATGATCCTGCTTTCGTCCTTTGACGGAAAAAATCAAGGCTCATACATGGCTTCAAAGCTTATCGCCTGCGGTGAAAGCAGCATCTTAATGGGAACAGACAACATTTATATTTTAAGAGCATATGGCTTTGAAAAAACAGACGATGATTACAGCACAGTGCCAACAAGAGCGCTTATTACAAGAATAAACTACGGTGGCGGCGACATGGAGCTTAACAAAACTCAGACCGTCACAGGCGCAGACGCCGAGCATATAAGCCACGCCATATCAGGAGATGAGTATAACGGCAGATTGTCGCTGTTCTCAAACGACTCTGCAAACATTTACGATATCAGCACACACAATATCTATTATAGCGGCATTAATATCTGCACCCTGTGGCTTTTTGACAATGACCTTGGCGTCCCTGTGAAAAAGACCCTCACATACGAGGATATCGACTTCGAGAGCGTAAGATATAACACGTTCTATCATTCTATGCTGTATGTTTACAGAGATTATTCTTCCGCATATAACAATGATGACACTTATCAGCAAGCGAACAATATCCAGCTTGATGAAGTATATGATTTCTCAGACCCTAACAAGATAACTCAGGTGACCCCTGATGATAAAGTGATAGCAGTGTCAACGGCAAACAACATTTTCCATTATGGACTGACGAACTATAATGACGATATCGCAGTGCGCACCGACAGCACGTCATTTGACTCTTTCAGCGTAAAGATACTCGACAAGAGCAAAACAGAAAAGCAAGAAACGCTTTTATACGGCTCAAGCGGCAAGGGCATAGCGAATGCTAACGGCACAGTGGATCAGGTGCAGGTTTATGACACAAAGGTAGTAAAGAAATTCAACTTCTTCAAGACTATACAGGAATACAAATATCACGAGAAAGAAATGGAAACAACAGTTGACGGAAAGGATATGACCCAAAGATCCGCAAGCACTGTTTCTTCAAACTCCATAATAACAGACAACGAAAACGAATATATAGCCATACCATTCTATGACATAACCACAGTAGGCAAGACCGATGACGGCGACAATTGGGAATATACCTATTATGAAAAAACTATTGAAAAAATTCTGGTAATGAAATATAACATAGAAACCAAAACCTTCAGCGAGTATGGAACTATAAAGCTTGACGAATATACAGATTATTTTGACGATTATTTCGATCAGGCTAGCGAAGACGAGATCACGGCTATGGTCAACGACAATGACCAGAGAGATCGTTACCGCAGTGCATTCGTTCAGGACGGATATATTTATATCTTCTCCGACAGACAGATACGCTCATACAGCTATGACGATCTCTCAAAACCCGTAGACAGTGTAGCCATAGTTAAATAGCATTACACCAAATTTCCCCTTTAGCACCCGACGGATAAATTTCTGTCGGGCGTTTTTTTGCTAAAACGTTTTCGTTATTGCACACAAATAAAGTCGCCGCAAATTGTATAGTATGTACAATAAATGTTCACAGTAATATAACCAATTGAAACTCTGTTTGTGCTAAAATAATATGGTTTTAGGAATAAATATAAGACATAAATAGGAGAAAGAATTATGAAAGACCTAACGAAAGGAAATATCACAAAGCTGATATTGATGTTTTCCCTGCCCCTTCTGCTTGGCAACATTTTTCAGCTTTTTTATAATCTTGCCGACACCCGTATTGTGGGTCAGACCCTAGGCAAAAACGCCATAGCCGCCCTTGGTGCAACTTCATCAGTGAACACCGTCATAATAGGCTTTCTGAACGGTCTTACAAACGGCTTTGCCCTTGTGACAGCACGCTTTTTCGGTGCAAAAGAGTTTGACCGCCTGAAAAAGTCCGTCGCCCACGCCCTTACCCTAGGTATCGCAACGGCAATAGCCCTCACCGCCCTCAGCCTTGCCTTTATCGACCCACTGCTGAAAGCGTTGAACACGCCTGACAACATCTTTAAGCAGGCAAAAACCTACATAGTCATAATCCTTGCAGGAATGATAATATCAATGTTCTATAACATCTGCGCAGGTGTCCTCCGTGCAGTGGGCGACACTGTTTCGCCACTTATCTTCCTTATAATATCAACTATCGCTAATATCGGGCTTGACCTTCTCTTTATCCTTGGCTTTAAAATGGGTGTTGAGGGCGCGGCATATGCCACCCTTATCGCACAGGGTATCTCAGTTGTGCTTTGTGTAATATACATCATTAAAAAACACAAATTTCTTATCCCATCAAAAAGCGACTTCCGCTTTAACTTCAAGCTTGCAGGAGATATGTATGCAACAGGAGTTTCAATGGGACTTATGATATCTCTCGTTGGTATCGGCACTGTTATAATGCAGGGCGCAATAAATATCTTCGGCACTGACATAATAGTCGCCCACACCACCGCAAGAAAAATATCTGAGATCTATATGCTCCCTATATCAGTTTTCGGTGCAGCTTCAGCAACCTTTTCAAGCCAGAACTACGGTGCAGGCAGGATAGACAGAGTAAAAGAGGGCGTGAAAAAAGCGACCCTCATAACATGGGGCTGGTCTGTTATCGTAATAGCCGCAACATGGCTTTTCACACCATTTTTCGCACACCTTATCACAGGTATCAGCGACCCTGAGATAGTGGGTACAGTGGAAAAATACATGAAAATAAACACAGCATTTTACTTTATCCTCGGCATAGTAATAGTTTTCAGAAACGCACTTCAGGGCGTAGGAGATAAGATAACACCTATAGCTTCAAGCATAATAGAGCTTTTGGGCAAGTTCGCAGTGGCAATGATACTCGCCCCACGCATGGGATATTTCGGCATCATGATAAGCGAACCCCTTGTGTGGGCAGGCATGGCTGTGATGCTCGGCATAGGCTTTGCCGCAAATAAGACCTTCCGTAAAGAGAATATCCCAAATACGGCAGAACAAATGTAAATAGTTTGTTAATTCACATAAAACAGATAGCTCCCTATGTAGAAAAAAGTAAGCCACTATTGATTTTATCAAAGAAACGTGTTATAATTAGTAAAAACATACAATCCACAAAAGTGTGGCTAACATACCATAGACGTGAAAGGGGGAAATGCCTGCAAACGGCAGGCATGACAGAAAAAATGCTTTCAAAAATATTGTCAAAAGAGGAATGTGCAAAGTGCAGGATATGCTGTTGCTTTGACAGCTATGATATATGGGAAACACCATATATCTCACAAACGCTTGCAAGCAAGATATTGCAGGAATATACCCCTAAGCAGGAATTTATAAAGAAGGAAAACCATTTCTTGTTCAAAATGGATAAGGAACAGAATGCAGACCTGTATTATTGCCCAATGCTGGATAACGAGAAGGGCTGTATATTAGGCGACGACAAACCGTTCGACTGCAGGATATGGCCGCTGAGAGTAATGGCGCTTAACGAAACTAAAGTAATAACATTGTCGCCGGTCTGTCCTACT
Source organism: Ruminococcus sp. CAG:57 (assembly GCF_000435935.1). Lineage (NCBI taxonomy): Bacteria > Bacillati > Bacillota > Clostridia > Eubacteriales > Oscillospiraceae > Ruminococcus > Ruminococcus sp. CAG:57. The sequence goes on from NZ_FR890793.1 coordinate 178,007, forward strand.
ATGAATGAAAAGTCCATAAAGGAGCTGACGAAAACGGCTAACGAGCTGGCAGATCAGATATTTGAGTATGCAGACGAAAATCCGGAAGCCGTGAAACCGTATCTTGACGGCTATCCAATATTGGTGGTAGAGGGCAAGAAATATAAAGATACACTTGTATGATAAAAAGGGCAGCAAATTCGCTGCCCTTTTATTCTGCCTAAAACATATCCAGTGCGGTGTTTCTATTGTGTAGGGGCTGGCGCCCACGACAGCCCGCACCTGCTTGATGCTCAACCATGCGGTATATGCACAATATTTCCCAACACGGCACGTCTACACAAATTCGTGATAAAACCAAACCTTATCGCTCTCAGAACGGGACGTCGTATTTTTGCAAAGCAGAAATTGCGCCGCTCCCCTACAGTGAGTTTGTGCGGTTATCATGAATTGCAAGCAGCTTACCTCAAAAACAAATAATAAATAAGTCCGTAAAGCACACTAGCCAAAGTGCCGTAAAGAATAACAGGTCCGCTGATAATGAAGATCTTCGCCCCAAGCCCAAGAATATATCCCTCCGTCTTGAACTCAAGAGCAGGCGCCGCCACAGAGTTCGCAAAACCTGTTATGGGTACAAGCGTACCTGCACCTGCATGCTTCGCTATGCGATCATACCAGCCAAGACCTGTGAGAAGAGCCGATAAAAATATCAAAGTTATTGATACCGACATTGAGGCGTTATCCTTGGATAAACCTAAATATAAATACATATCCATAAGCGATTGTCCAATAACGCATATAAGTCCGCCAAATAAAAACGCCTTTGGTATGGTCACCCACCACTTTGTCCCCTTTGACGCCTCTTTGTACATCTCGCTGTATTGTGCCTTGCTCAAATTTATATCCATTTCTTTCGCTCCTTTTTTTCTATCATGTTTGCACCTATTGTTCCTCAAAAATCAAAGCTTATTCATATTTTAAGTGCACGATTTTCGCATGATTTGTTCAATATGTTGCTGTAAGGTTAATATTTTTATATAGTTTCAACAAGTTTTGTGTAATGTAAACGATTTATCATATGGAAATTTGTTAAAATAGTATCTTGAAAAAAATGCGAAAATTTTGTATCATATTCATTAGAGATATTCTATCTTAGGGGTAGTGTAACTGCCATTATTTTTCAGGAGGTTATTATAATGAAAGCTAAAAAAATTCTTGCTGCTGTCACAGCTCTTTCTCTGACAACAGTAGTATTCGCATCATGCGGCGATTCAGCTGATTCTTCAAGCTCTACTGCTGCCGTAACAACAACTACAGCTGCTACTACAACTACAGCTGCAACAACTACAACAGCTGCTACAGAGGATTCTGCTGCAACAGGCGGCGGAGCAGGCGACTCTGCTGTAGCAGCAGACAGCACAGCTGACTCAAAGACAGAGGGCGGTGACTCTGATTACACACCTGTAAAGACATTCAAGGGCTATGACGCATTCCTTATGTTCGGTGACAGCCAGTGGCTCTGGGGCAACTGGGAAGGTCAGGGCGAACCTGAAGCTACTAAAGCATTCGGCGTTGACGCTGATGTAACAGGCGACGGTGAGTACACAGTTTCTATCACAAACGCTTCTATATCTTATGACGATCCAGACGAGGGTATCAACCCACAGATCGCTCTTGACGGCGACTATGCTGTTGGTGCTGAAGGTTGCGTAGTAATGTGCGTTGATATCATCGGTCTTCTTAACGGCGAAAAACTCAAGGGCACAGGCGATCCTAAGACTGATAAGGAAACTCCAGGTAAGTACAACGCTGACGATCTCAAGGTAGAGCTTAAGTCTATCAAGGCTGACGGTCAGGAAGTTGCATTCGATAAAGCTAAGATCAAGTATGGCAACATCGAGGACAACAACAACTGCTACAGAATCGAGATCTACAACGATTACGGCGATACAGCTAAGGATTCTCCTATCGACAAGGACAATATTGCATTTGAGGACAGCCTTGAGATCACATTCTCTATCGAGGGCCTTTCTGAATAATTTTTCATGAAAACTAAGAGCAGACCGCAATATGGTCTGCTCTTTTGTATTTTTATACATTTTCCAGTGACAAAAAGTGTGACAGATTTTTTTGAAATAGCTGTCACACTTTTATGTTGACATGAAACTAAGGGGAATATATAATAATAGTATTATAGTAATTCTATAATATCATCACATATTTTATTAATCCCCTAAGAAAAAAGCCGTGGTACCCTTTCTTACCACAGCTTTTTTCTTTTTTTATCCACTTTTGTTATCTATTCCGCCTGACTGTCTTCCACCAGACCGCCGTTATCCGCCATAAGCTTGAATTTTATCTCAAACTCTTTCTCATCACCGCTGTCCGTCTTGCGATATACCTTGCAGGCGACTTCATCTCCTGCCTGCTTTCCTGAAAACAGCGACGCTATATCCACCTCTCCTGCGGTGGACTTTCCGTCTATTTCCGTGATGATATCGCCCTCCGCAAGGTCTGTGTTGGCAACGTCACAATCAGGGTTTATGGACACAATACAAATACCCGGCTTTATGCCGTATATCTCAGCAGTGGTGTCGCTGACAGCATAATAAGTCACACCTATCTTTACTCTGCCTGCCACATAGCCCTTTTCCATAAGCTCCTCAATAACAGGCTTCGCCTCGTCTATAGATACCGCAAAGCCTATGCCCTCATAATCGCTTGAAGCAAGCTTCGATGAGGTTATCCCTATGACTTGCCCCCACATATTGAACAGCGCTCCACCTGAGTTACCAGGGTTTATGGCTGCGTCTATCTGTATGCAGTTCATTATTATTGACGAGTTTTCAAGCCTTATCCTGCGGTTCACACCTGACACGATACCCTTTGTCACAGTGCCGTAATAGCCCGCCGGTGAGCCGATAGCGACTACCTCTTCCCCTGCATTTACCTGAGTTGAATCACCGAACTCAGCCGCCTGCAAGCCCTGCGCCTGTATCTTTATCACCGCTATATCCGTGGCAGAGTCCTGCCCCACCACCTTGGCTTCATACTCCGAATTGTCGCTTAGAACAACTTTTATGCCCGACTCTGCCGCATTTACAACATGAGCGTTTGTGACGATATATCCGTCAGCAGACATTATAACACCGCTGCCCTGACCTGCCGCAACATATCCACCCGAATTTTTGTAAACCTCTATAGATACCACAGCGGGAGAAAACCCCTTTGCGATACCCTCGGCAGTGTATCTTCCGTCAGCCTGATAAAATTCATCGTCAAGCTTCGGCTTGTCAGCCACAGGAAGCGTAAAGCTTATCTTCTCGTCCCCTGTAACAAGATTTCTCACCCAGCCGCTTCCCCTTATGGAGGTTATTGATATGGCTATTCCGATGCCTACAAAAAGCACCATAAAGCACAGTCTTGCAACTGCATGGCGCATACGCTCTCTGTGGCGGCTTCTTTTTCTTGCCGAATCAACAGCCGACCAAAAATCTTCGTCCACCTTATGAGCGGCTACCGCTCCCTCAGGCAGCTTGTAATGCCCAGTTTCTTGGGCTGTATCTTCATTTTCATCATGCAGACAAGGCTGCTCTTCAAACTGCTCCATATGAGCCTCCTAGTCGCCCTCCGCCTTGTTAGGCAGCGTGAACACAAATTCCGTATACTCGTTCTTAACGCTTCGTACCATTATCTTGCCCCCGTGGAGCTTTATGATAGAACGCACGATATTAAGTCCCAATCCAACGCCCGTCTTGTCAAGTCCTCTTGACTTATCGGTCTTATAAAATCTGTCGAACACCAGCGGAAGCTCGTCCTCAGACAGACCCTCACCGCTGTTTCTGATAGAAATGCTTGTCATATTGCCCTCAGGCTCAAAGTGAAACTCTATATAACCGCCCTTGTCAACGAACTTTATGGCGTTCTCTATCAAGTTATACATGACCTGATGCACAAGGTCATTATCCGCATAAAGGGTCACTCTGTCAACGTCAAGACCCCTTATCTCTATCTGCTTTTCCTCAAGCCTTGGCTCAAAAGTCACAAGGGTATCGACTATCGGCTCAAGCACAGAGAAATACTGCAAATTAGGTTTAAGCTCGCCTGCCTCGATCTTTGCAAGATTGAGCATACTTCTTACGAGCCTTGCAAGTCTGTGTACCTCAGAGGAAATTATCTTAAGATAATATCTCTCCTGCTCCTTTGGTATGGTGCCGTCAAGCAGACCGTCCACAAAACCGCCTATAGACGTCATAGGCGTTCTAAGCTCATGAGAAACGTTCGCAAGGAAGCTATTTCGCATGGTGTCATAGCTTTTCAGGCTGGCAGCCATATCGTTGAAAGCGTTGCTGAGCTGTTCAAGCTCCGAGGTTGAATAATCAGGCAGCGTGACAGAAAAATCTCCTGCTCCTATCTTCTTTGAAACCTCCGCTATCTCTTTTATAGGCTCTGTAAGCTTCAGCGTCATAAAATATACCAGAAACATTACTATGACCAGAACTATTATAGCGGAAACTATAAATATTTCCATTATGTTGTAGGTGTAGTCGTCCTGAGCCGCCTTTGAACTGAATGCAAGCACATAATATTCAGGTCCATTCGCTTTGAACGACTTACCTATCACATGATATATAGCATCGAAAGCTCCTCCGAGGTCCGAATAAACATACTCGCAATTGTCAGAAAAAGCTTCAAGCTCATGGACAGATATATTATGAGGGCTGCACACAGGATCCTTACTGG
>NZ_FR890793.1:182761-184183 GCF_000435935.1 Ruminococcus sp. CAG:57
GCAGTTCACAAGCACTGCTCCCGTAGAGTCGCACAAGATAAAATCAGCGTTGCACGCCATTGAATACTGCGTCATCTCATCTGTCACCGACTTTTTCCAGTCGGCAGGCTGAGCCAGCATTTCTTCCTGCGTATATAAAGCAAGAGCCTTGGTGTTTTTCTCCAACAGGCTCTTTTTTTCGTCAATAAAATACCTTGAAGAAACCAGCAGTAATACCGTTCCTAAGCACACAAAGCTTATAAGTATTACTGCTGAACAAATTACAAAGTATTTAAAGAATATGCTTTTACGATTACTCATGCGGTGTTTCAGCGACTTCAAACTTGTATCCTACGCCCCATACAGTTTTAAGTGCCCACTTGTCAGAAACGCCCTCAAGCTTCTCACGCAGACGCTTAACGTGAACGTCGATAGTTCTCGAATCGCCGTAATATTCAAAGCCCCATACCTCATCAAGGAGCTGATCTCTTGTATAAACTCTGTTCGGATTTGAAGCAAGGTGGAACAGAAGCTCAAGCTCCTTCGGCGGTGTGTCAAGCACCTGACCGTTTACTCTCAGCTCATATCTTGTCATATTAACTGAAAGCTTGTCATACTTGACTTCCTTTATCTCAGCTTCGCCTGATGACTGACCTACTCTTCTGTAAACAGCCTTTATTCTTGCGATAACTTCCTTTGTATCGAAAGGCTTTACGATATAGTCGTCAGCTCCAAGCTCCAGACCAAGCACCTTATCAAATGTTTCTACCTTTGCGGTTATCATGATGATAGGCACGTTGGACTTCTTTCTTATCTCACGGCATACCTGCCAGCCGTCTATACCAGGCAGCATAATGTCAAGCAGTATGATGTCAGGCTTAAGAGCGTTGAATTTTACCACTGCTTCCTCACCGTCATGTGCAAGTATTACTCCATAGCCCTCCTTTTCAAGGTAAAGCCTGAGCAGCTCGCAGATGTTCTTATCATCGTCTACTACCAATACTCGTCCAAGCGACATATTTCATCTTCCTTTCGTTTATTTACTTCTTTTCATGCCCATTATTTCAAATTTTCGCACTTCTGAAAATTTGAACAAAAGACAATAATTATTCAAATTGATATAAGTATTATAACAAATTCACAAACCCATTGTGTGAATATTTATTTAACTTTTTATTAAATATCATAATTTGCTTTAATTTTAAGCGGACGTCTGCAACAATATGTATATATTTAATTTAATTAATCAATACTTTTGGATTTTACTTACAAAAGTATCGAGGATATTATTTGATTTTTGTAAACCATGTCATAAAATATTACCCATTCCATATAAACAGCCTCCGCAGGATAACTACGGAGGCTGTAAATTATATCAGATATTAGTCATGGGAGCTTATTAGTACATACCGCCCATTCCGCCTGCACCTGCTGCTGCGGCTA
>NZ_FR890793.1:184216-203477 GCF_000435935.1 Ruminococcus sp. CAG:57
GCCATAGCAGCGTCAGCCTGTGGGTCCTTCTTGTCTGCAACAAGGCTCTCAGTTGTGAGCACCATTGAAGCAACAGAAGCTGCGTTCTGAAGAGCTGAACGTGTAACCTTAGTAGGGTCAACGATACCTGCAGGTATCATGTCAACATACTCGGAAGTATAAGCGTTGAAGCCGTAGCCGACCTTTCTTGAACGGATTATCTTGTCTATGATAACGCTGCCCTCAAGACCTGCGTTCACTGCGATCTGTCTAACTGGTTCTTCAAGAGCCTTGTAAACGATCTGAGCGCCTGTCTTTTCGTCACCGCTGAGCTTGTCAACGAGCTTCTTAACTGCTGGCATAGCGTTGATAAGAGCTGTTCCGCCGCCTGCTACGATACCCTCTTCAACAGCTGCCTTTGTAGCTGCCAGAGCGTCCTCAATTCTCAGCTTCTTCTCTTTCATTTCTACCTCAGTTGCAGCACCGACCTTGATAACAGCTACGCCGCCTGAAAGCTTAGCAAGTCTTTCCTGAAGCTTTTCTCTGTCGAAATCAGAAGTTGTGTTCTCGATCTGTGACTTGATCTGACCAACTCTTGCCTTGATATCGTCGCTGTTGCCTGCGCCGTCAACAATGATAGTGTTCTCTTTCTGAACGACTACCTGTCTTGCTCTGCCCAGCTGCTCCATAGTTGTTTCGCTGAGTTCAAGACCAAGTTCAGATGAAATTACCTGACCGCCTGTGAGGATAGCAATATCCTGAAGCATTTCCTTTCTTCTGTCGCCAAAGCCAGGAGCCTTTACAGCTACACAAGTGAAAGTACCTCTCAGCTTGTTTACGATAAGAGTTGAAAGAGCCTCGCCCTCAACGTCCTCGGCAATGATAAGGAGCTTCTTGCCAGCCTTTACGATCTGCTCGAGAAGTGGAAGAATTTCCTGAATGTTAGAGATCTTCTTGTCTGTGATAAGAATGTAAGCGTCATCAAGGACAGCTTCCATTTTATCTGTATCTGTTACCATATAAGGTGCGATATATCCTCTGTCGAACTGCATACCCTCAACGACTTCGCTGTAAGTTTCAGCAGTCTTTGACTCCTCAAGAGTAATAACGCCGTCAGCAGTTACCTTTTCCATAGCCTCAGCGATAAGCTTACCAATGTTCTCATCAGCGGCAGAAACAGCACCTACTCTAGCTATCTCATCAGAGCCTTCTATCTTCTTTGAGTTAGCGACGATAGTTTCAACAGCAGTATCTACAGCCTGATCCATACCTTTCTTAAGTACCATTGGATTAGCACCTGCTGCGATATTCTTCATACCCTCTCTAACAAGAGCCTGAGCAAGCAATGTAGCTGTTGTTGTACCGTCACCGGCAGCGTCGTTAGTCTTAGTAGCGACTTCCTTTACAAGCTGTGCGCCCATGTTCTCGAATGGGTCGTCAAGCTCGATCTCCTTAGCTATAGTAACACCGTCGTTTGTGATAAGAGGAGCACCGTACTTCTTATCAAGAACTACATTTCTGCCCTTAGGTCCCAGTGTTATCTTAACAGTGTTTGCGAGCTTGTCGATACCGCTCTGCAAAGCTTTTCTTGCGTCTTCGCCAAAAATTATATCCTTAGCCATTGTAAATTACCTCCGTTTATATACTATTTAAAATGCAGTGAAATTAGTCAACAACTGCGAGAATGTCGTCCATTTTAACGATAATGAACTCTTCACCGTCCAGCTTAACATTAGTACCGCTGTACTTAGAGATAAGCACCTTGTCACCCTTATTAACGCCCATAGTAACGTCCTTTTTACCAGGGCCTACAGCTATTACCTCTGCGACCTCAGGCTTTTCCTTAGCTGAGCCTGTGAGAATGATACCGCTCTTTGTGGTTTCCTCAGCCTCTGTCATCTTAACTACAACTCTGTCCTGCAATGGTTTGATCGCCATGATAAGTTCCTCCTTTTATGATACCTTTTAATATGCTAAATTAGGATCCTTCGTGGTCGTACCTATGTTTTCAGCACTCTCACGATCGGATTGTTAGCACTCAGTCTTTCTGAGTGCTAATTATATTTTAGCACCTTTTTCGCAAAATTCAAGTCATTTAAGGTCATTTATGTGATTTTTGTAGGGTTGCACAATATCTATTAAGTCGCAAAATGATTTTGAGAGCATATTGTACAATTCATTGTGGAGTATTGCAGATCTTAAATCAGATTTTCGGGTAGGAATAAATGTATTCAATGGAGGTATGCGTATCAACAGTATCCATAATTGTAGGGGACGATGGGCAAGTTTTTCGGTTGCCAAACCGTGTTGTAATTGTGGGCTTGTTCCTTCGACGGGCGAACGGTGTTCGCCCCTACAGATTTGTTGCCGTGGGGTTCGTGTTTCAGCCGTTTATATTCTATTTTCAAGCTTCAAACAAGGTGCAGGAAGTGCTTTTCTGTGCGATCAGAACCTCTCATCGTGTTCACCTAACTCACGTTGACAAAATGTTTCCTCATACACTGCTACCTTGCAGGATATTCGATTTGGGATAATATCCTTATACTTATCCCGAAAATCGCCACTTTTGTTGCATAAAAAATGCAACAATTGCAGAAATGTTGTCAAATTAAAATATAAATCATTTGTTTGTACAAATTACGATGCGATAAATTATGCAGTATCACATATAAGATCGTAAGGGTTTAATTTTTTATTGCCCGGGAAATAATATATGCGGAGGTGATAAAAATGAAAAACAACTCTTTTGCTCACGGGCAGGAATTACCGCTGGGGCTGTCTATGGCTCTTGCTCAGGTGCCTGCGGCATATGCTTACTTTGCTAAGCTGGATCCGCTTCAAAGACAGCAGATAATCGACTCGGCACACTGTATTCGCTCCAAAGAGGAAATGCGTGGTCTCGTCAACAGCTTGTCAAACGGTCAGATCACTGATACAAGTATTTTCTGAACAAAAAGTTAATGTAGACAAATTTCACAATAAATCAAAGATTAATTGATATAAATTTTATATAAATATGTGTTGAAATTTATCTATAAATATTGTACAATATTATTGTAAGGCTTTGTACGCTGTTATGGATACCCCTGAAATTGTGCAGGATCAACATGAAATTTTGAACTAAATGTGTCTTGACATCGTTAATATCACGTTAATAAAACGGTGATATAATAAAAAAATGCAAAGTGAACGGAGGGGTAAAAATGTTTCACATACTTGTGGTGGAGGACGATACTAACACTCGCAAACTGACCTGTGATGTGCTTAGCGACAACGGCTACACACCTATCGAGGCTCGTGACGGTATAGAGGCTCTCGAAATAATGGACGAAAAACACGTTGACCTTATTATAATGGACGTTATGATGCCTCGTATGGACGGTTTGGAGCTTTGCGAAACTATCCGCAGGGCTGGGTTTCAGACGCCTATATTAATGGTGACGGCTAAGGAAACGGCTTTTGACAAAAAGCAGGGCTTTATAAAAGGTACGGACGATTACATGGTTAAGCCTGTGGACGAGGAGGAAATGCTTCTGCGTATTCAGGCACTTTTGCGACGTTCGCAGATAGTGAGCGACCACAAGATAACTGTGGGCGACACCACTCTCGACTATGACGCACTGACTATCAAGACCCCTGAGGGCATAAGGGAGCTTCCACCGAAAGAGTTCATGCTTCTTTACAAGCTTCTTTCCTATCCCGACAAGATATTCACCCGCCGTCAGCTTATGGACGAGCTTTGGGATATGACCTCAGACACTGACGAGCGCACTGTGGACGTACACATAAACCGCATAAGAGAGCATTTGAAGAATAACCACGATTTTGAGATAATGACAGTGAGAGGGCTTGGCTACAAGGCGGTCAAGCTGAAAGGATAGGCTCATGAAAAAACATCTTATCTCTGCTCTTCGCTCAGAGCGCAGGCGAAATTACACCATGAACGCCAGCATAGTTTCGGCGGTATTTATGATAATGATATGGGCAGGGCTTCTTACGGGATTTATAATGATAGGCATAAAAAGATGCCTGCATTTTCTATCCCCTTTGCAAATGCCTTTTGTTTTCCTTATTGTGGGACTTGTGGTATCTGTAATAATCGGCACTTGCATTTCTGCCGCTGTAGCAAGCAAGATAGTAAGACCTGTGCGTGAGGTAAAAAAGGCAATGCACAGGGTAGAAAAGGGAGATTTCTCTCAAAGGTTAGAGGTAACAGGCTTTAACGGCGAGATAGACGAGCTTATAGAAAGCTACAACAAAATGGCGCAGGAGCTTGGGGGCATCGAGATGTTCAGGGAGAATTTTATCAACAGCTTCTCTCACGAGTTCAAAACGCCTATCGTTTCTATCCAGGGCTTTGCGAAACAGCTAAAAAAAGAAAATCTGTCAGAAGAGAAAAAGCAGGAATACATTGACATTATCATCAGCGAATCAAGGCGTTTGACCAATCTTTCATCGAACATTCTTATGCTTTCAAAGCTTGAAAATCAGCAGATCATCACTGACAAGACAAGCTTTTCCCTTGACGAGCAGATAAGAAACTGCATACTTCTTCTGGAAAAGCAATGGACGGCTAAGGACATAAGCTTTGACATTGATATGCAGGAGATACAATACACCACCAATGCGGAAATGCTTTCGCAGGTGTGGGTGAACATAATAGGCAACGCCATAAAATTCTCCCCGGAGGGAAGCTCTATCAGAGTAAAGCTTTTCAAAGAGGGTGATGTGATAACGGCTGAGATAACTGACCGTGGCATCGGAATGGATCAGCAAACCATATCACACATTTTTGAGCGTTTTTATCAAGGGGACAGGGCGCACGCTTCAGAGGGAAACGGACTTGGTTTGCCCCTTGTTAAGCGTATCGTGGAGCTGTGCAACGGCAATATCCGTGTAGAATCACAATACGGAAAGGGTACAAATTTTATTGTTACGCTCCCTGAGAATGGATAGGCACATAAAAAGGACGGGTATTTCGCAGGAAATATCCGTCCTTGATTTTTTTATCTCAGGTCATCAATGCTGTAGCTGTTATAGCCCTCGTAATAATAGCTTTGGTCTATGCCCTTCATAAACAGCTCTCGGTCATTTGTATCCGCTGTGAGGGCATTTTTAAGCAGGTGCTTTATTTCGATATCACGAATGGGGCTTCGCTCCATGGCAAGGAGATAATCCTCCTTGTCTATCCTGCTCCAATCTACCGCCACAGAAAGCTCTTTTCTGAACATCATATCCAGCCATATGCGCATTGATCTGCCATTGCCCTCTCTGAATGGGTGGGCGATATTCATTTCAACATACTTTTCAACTATGCTGTCAAAGTCGCTTTGTGGCATTTTTTCGATATTTTCAAGGGAGCTTTCAAGATACATAACAGGGGCAAATCGAAACCCACCTTTAGCAATATTCACAGTTCTTATTTTCCCTGCGAAATCATAGATATCCTCAAAAAGATATTTGTGTATCTCTGCAAGAGCTTGAAAACTGCCTGCTTTCTGCTTATCCAAAATGCCATGTTCAACCAGCTTAACAGCCTTTTCCTTGCTTAGCTTTTCTTCTGTTCTGGCAAGGGTCGCAGAGTCGGTTATACCAAGTTTGTTTTCCAAAGCCATAAGCTGTTCTCCTTTCGGTGGATTTTAGATAGCCGCAAAGCCCTGCTTAAGATCGTCTATGATATCCTCGACATTTTCAAGACCTACGGAAAGTCTTATCATTCCGCCGTTTATGCCTGCGGCAACGAGCTGTTCGTCTGAAAGCTGTCTGTGTGTTGCGGAGGCTGGGTGGAGGATACAAGTACGGATATCGGCAACGTGAACTTCGTTGGAAGCAAGCTTAAGGCTGTCCATGAACTTTGCCGCTGTATCTCTTCCGCCCTTGATAACGAACGAGATAACACCTGCTGTGCCAAGAGGGAGATACTTTTCAGCAAGCTTATGGTACTTATCGCTTTCAAGTCCAGGATATGCAACGGACTCTACCTTGTCATTGCTTTCGAGAAATTTTGCCACTGTGAGCGCATTCTCACAATACTGCTTCATTCTTACAGGGAGAGTTTCAAGTCCCAGATTGAGCAGGAACGAGGAATTTGCAGCAGGATAGCAGCCGAAATCTCTCATAAGCTGCATTCTTGCCTTTACTATGTAAGGTGCAAAAGAATATTTCTCAGTGTAGATAGTGCCGTGATAGCTTTCGTCAGGCTCGGTCATGCAAGGGAACTTTCCGCCCGTCCAATCGAACTTGCCGCTGTCAACGATAACGCCGCCAACCTGAACTGCGTGGCCGTCCATATACTTTGATGTGGAATGGATAACGATATCTGCGCCCCACTCGATAGGTCTGCAAAGGTATGGAGTAGCGAAAGTATTATCAACGATAAGAGGAACACCATTCTTATGGGCGATATTTGCAAAACGCTCGATATCGAAAACTGTCAGCGCTGGGTTTGCGATAGTTTCACCGAAAACAAGCTTTGTATTATCCTTGAATGCCGCCTGTATCTCATCATCTGTAGCGTCTGGGTCAACAAAGATACACTCTATGCCAAGTCTTTTCATTGTTATGCTGAAAAGGTTTATGGTGCCACCATAGATAGAAGTGGAAGCTATAAAGCTGTCTCCTGCCTGACAGATGTTCAGGATAGAGCAAAGTGTGGCAGCCTGTCCGCTTGATGTACACATTGCGGCTGCACCGCCCTCGAGAGCGGCAATTTTCTTTTCAACTGCGTCTGTGGTAGGGTTTTCAAAGCGTGAGTAGATAAGGCTCTTGGTAGGGTCGTCAAAGACCTCGGCTATCTCTCTTGAGGAGTCATAGACATAGGTTGTACTTTGTACGATAGGCACTACTCTCGGCTCTCCGTTTTTAGGCGTATAACCCTCGTGTAAACATTGTGTTTCGATCTTCAATCAAATCAAATCCTTTCAATGCGGTAACGACCGCAAAATTTTTACCAATATAAAAAGCTTTTCAAAAAGCGTTTAAAACAGCAGTCCCCTCAGACCGCCCAAACATTATAAATGCGTTTATTCTGCATAGCGAAAACTCATAGCTGAATCGAAAATATCTTCTCCCATTGAAACATACTTTAGTGGTATCACCACATTATATTGTATATATTCGCTGTCAGAAAACTCGTATATGCCCTGAACGTTCACACTTTGATCCTCACCCAGAGCCGCAATAACACAGCCACGCTTGCCATTGCCAAGGTCAAGTCCCCGATAATCAAGCCAAACATTATCATCAGAGCTGATATCAGCCGACTTTGCATACATATCTAGCATATCATCGACCGTGGTCTTGTCAAGCCGCTGATAATAAGACAATGACAGATTTAACCCGTCATATTTTTCGTCCACTTTGCCGTCAATAAGATTTGCATAGACAATCTTCACATCTCTCGTGCCGTCAAAATCATCTGTAGTTATCTCATGCTTTTCCAACTTTGCGGCAGAAAATCCACCTATCTCAGGCAACTCTAAAGCGGCAGAAAAATCCGAAAGTTCTATGGTCAAACCGTTTTCAATATCATAACGGTCTATATCCACCGACTCTCCGTTAAACATATCATAAACATAGCTGTCTATGACCATGTAAACGCCACCCGTGGTGATATTCGCAGAAATGCCATTTTCGTCAACGAAACTTTCAAGTTTCGTGAACGTGCTATCCTCGTCAAACTGCATTATAACTGCACTAGCTTTCTGCTCGTCGCTTATTTTGTCGCTAAACTCAAAACGAATGACCCCACCCCCGAAATCAGCGTCAGTATACTTGACAGGTATACTAAGGAGCGGCTCGTCAGAATTTATCATTGCGTTTATACCATAATAATCAGAAAGCATTGCCTCTGCACCAAAATTGCCCTCCACGGTGCATTTGGCTGTATATGGTATTTCGCTAAGGTCACAAACAAGCTCAGGGTCACGAATTATTTCCACCTGCGAACTGTCATCCGTCTGCGAACTTTCCTCCACACTGTCGGGCATATCTGACACCGCTTCCGCAGTAGTAGTATCTTTCGTTTCTGAAACGCTGTCTGCGGCTTCCTCAACAGGTCCGCAGGCGCAAAGTGACACTGACAGCAATGCCGCCAGCAATACGGCTGTTTTTCTGCTATTTTTCATATTAAGTTTCTCCCTATTTTTTTATTTTGTTTACCTTACAAGTCCTTGAAGTCCACCCTTGCCCCCGTAAGAGCGCTTTCCATTATTATTCTTGCGCACTCTGAAAGTGACACTGCGCTTTTGCAGGTCATCATGGCTTTTTGTATGCAAAGTCCGAAAACTATGTGAAGCTCTCCCCTGCCTGCTGACTTCTGCGCTATAGGCAGAAGCGGTTGCCAAAGAAGCTTTATATAGCTTTGGACAGTTTCACCTGTGGTGCAGTTTCTTATTTTGCCAAAGCTTGCGCCCCCTGCATTTGCCGCAGTGTAGCGGAGCATTTCCCCAACGTCCGTAAAAGGCTCGTTATATTTTTTAAGCACTCCTGCGGTAAAAGACCACACTGAGTAGTTATTGCCCACAAGCTTTTCGTCAATGATATCGCCGTAGAAATACTTTCTGCCCGACTTATCAGTGAACACTGTGAAAACGTCCTCCTCTTGAACTCCCTCTGTCATGAAAAGCTTTCTCACGTCCTGCTGACAGGAATAGCCTGCAAGAGAACCTATACAGCACAAAAGGGATTGCGGGTGGACATAGCCCTCGGGGCTTCTCATGGCTCTGAGAAGTCTGTCGAATATTTCAAAGGCACTGCTTTTATATTGTTCAAGTTCCATTTTTATCACCGTTTCTCACGTTTTATCGAATATGCCAAATGCGGCTATCAACGCCGTAATAATGCTTTGTAAAGGTATATTTCACTGTCATGCCGTTTTTCTCGGCAACACGCCTTGAAGCTGTATTGCTGTCACGAATAATGGAATACACCTCGTCTGCGCCAAGTTTATCAAAGGCAAAGTCTTTGCAGACTTTAGCCGCTTCGGTACAATAGCCTTTGTTCCAGCAGTCACGTCTGAAAAGATAGCCCACTTCCATAACGCTTTCTCTGTCGGTATGCTGAATTGTGATACCGCACTGTCCGATAAGCTCGCCGCTTTCTTTGAGTATCACAGCCCAAAGCCCGAAACCGTAAATGCGGTATCTCACAAGCTGTTTGCAAAGCCACTCTCTCACTTCTTCATCAGAAAAAGCGTGTTCGTAGGCGTACATACACTTCTCGTCCTGCAAAATTTTGCAAAGAGCGTCAAAGTCGCCCTCGGTGAGCCTGCGCATATAAAGTCTATCTGTTTCGATTATCATGTTTTCGCTCCCCTTTTTATCTTTTTTATCACAAATCTGATGATACCAACATATGCAACCGCAAGCCCAAATCCTCCAAGCAGACCTGTTATGAGCCGACGTTTATTAGTGGACTTTTTCACCCCTGTATACTGCAAGAGCCAATCAAGCATTGTAGTTTCACAGCACAAAACCGCTGTCAGGGCGGATATATTTTTCTTTACGGCTAGCGGAAAGCCTATAAGCTGTCCTGCAAGCACGCCCGTACATCTTGCGCACACAGGAAACTGCCAGCCGTGGAAAAAGAAGCTTCTGTCGGGGCGCTGATGACAGCCTGCCGCCGCACCAAGCTTCATAAGATAAAGCCACAGCGCATATGGGTCTTTTCTCGTTCTCATGCCCTGAACTTATAGTCGCAATCGGGGCATACCCAATAGGAACGTGTTTTTGACTTGCTTTCCATGCCGCAAAGTCCGCAGATAAGCCCTGGCAGTCCGAACAGTATATAGCCGCAGCAGCCTTTTCCAAAGCCGTATTTGCCGCTTCTGTAGTCTGTTTCGCTTATAAGCTGACAGTTCCTGCCGCCACATTTTGGACAGCGTTTGCCTGTACAAAAATCTGCCATGGTGTTTTCCGCCTTTCTTTTGTGTGGTGTTTATCAGATAAAATTCAGGGGCTTGACGATCTGAAAAGACCTATCAGCCCGCTGAAATATTTTTATCTTTTGATATTATACGTTTATTTCTGCAACATCGTCAGACACGCCGTTTGCTTCAACAACAGGCTTTACGCAATTTTCGATAAATTCGTCCACCTGCTGTGGGCATCTGCCGATAAAGTTTTCAGGCTTCATTATCTTATCCATTTCTTCCTTTGTTATCATGAACATAGGGTCGTTAAGGATAAGCTCGCAGAGGTTATTGTCAAGTCCCTCTTTCTTAACTCTTGCACCTGCTACCATTGAATACTCTCTTATTCTTTCGTGAAGTTCCTGTCTGTTTCCGCCCTTTTCTACAGCGTCCATCATAATGTTCTCGGTAGCCATGAAAGGAAGCTCTGCCATAACTCTTCTTCTGATGATCTTGTCATATACTACCAAGCCGTTGTCAGGATCTGTAACATTGAGCATGATATTGAGTATAGCGTCAACACCCAGGAAAGCTTCGGCAACGGAAATTCTCTTGTTTGCAGAGTCGTCGAGAGTTCTCTCAAACCACTGTGTACCTGCTGTGAATGCAGGGTTGAGAACGTCGCAGATAACGTATCTGGCAAGTGATGTTATTCTCTCATCTCTCATTGGATTTCTCTTATATGCCATAGCGGAAGAGCCTATCTGATTTTTCTCGAACGGCTCTTCGATCTCCTTGAATGACTGCAAAATTCTTATATCGTTTGAGAACTTCATAGCAGACTGAGCGATACCGGCGAGAACTGAGCATACCTGATAGTCCATTTTTCTTGAATAGGTCTGACCTGAAACTGGAACGACAGCGTCAAAGCCCATTTCCTCGGCTATCATTTTTTCAAGCTCTTTTACCTTATCAGTATCACCGTGGAAAAGCTCCATAAATGAAGCCTGAGTGCCTGTAGTTCCCTTTGAGCCGAGGAGCTTGAGGTTAGCAAGTCTGAAATCCAGATCTTCAAGATCCATAAGAAGCTCGTTGCACCAAAGAGTAGCTCTTTTGCCCACTGTTGTGAGCTGTGCAGGCTGGAGGTGAGTATAAGCAAGGCAAGGCATAGCCTTATACTTATCGGCAAACTTTGCAAGCTGGTCGATAACCTTGACAAGCTTTCTCTTTACGACCTTAAGTGCATCTCTCATGATGATAACGTCTGTGTTATCGCCTACATAGCATGAAGTTGCGCCAAGGTGAATGATACCTGCTGCCTTTGGACAAACAAGGCCATAAGCATAAACGTGTGACATAACGTCATGACGAACAAGCTTTTCACGCTCAGCGGCAGCGGCATAATCTATATTATCAATGTTAGCTTCAAGCTCGTCTACCTGCTCCTGAGTAACATTAAGACCGAGCTTCATTTCAGCACGGGCAAGGGCTACCCACAGCTTTCTCCAAGTAGTAAACTTCTTGTCAGCAGAGAAAATATACTGCATTTCCTTGCTTGCATATCTGGTACAAAACGGGCTTTCATAAGAATTTGTCATTGTTCTTCGACCTCTTTCGTAATATTATATAATGTATACACACTTATTATAGCATATTTTTTGCGGGTTTACAATAGGTTTAAGGAGAAATGTTTACAGCGGGACGGCATTGGATAGAAAAGGAGCTTTTAAAAGTTAAATTTCTGTAAATTTTTAAGCAGAAACAGAGCTGTGCTTGACTTTTTGGGGCGGATATGTTATGATATTAAAGCCGCATATTCACGGTCATAAGTGTTTGTATTTGCAGACCACCGTGCGTAGCGAGTTTATTTAAAGGTAGGTGCATTCGTAATGTACGCAGTAATTGAAACAGGCGGAAAGCAGTATCAGGTTAAGCCTGGTGATGAGGTTTTCGTAGAAAAGCTGGACGTAAACGCTGAGGACGCTGTTACTTTCGATAAGGTAATGGTAGTTGGCGCTGACGACGGTATCAAGGTTGGCGCTCCATATGTTGACGGCGCTTCCGTAACAGCTAAGGTCATCAAGAACGGCAAGTCCAAGAAGGTGACTGTATTCACTTACAAGCCAAAGAAGGGCGAAAAGACCAAGATCGGTCACAGACAGCCTTACACTAAGGTTATGATCGAAGCTATCAACGCATAATGATCTGTGCTGATTTTTTCAGAAATGAGCATGACAGACTTGTGGGATTTCGTATAACGGGTCACGCAGGTTATGCAGATTATGGCGAGGACGTATGCTGTGCAAGCGTATCGTCTGCTGTAATGTTGACGGCTAACACTGTCACTGAGGCTTTTAAGATAAAGGCTGATGTCGCAGTGGAAGAAAACGAAATAATATTAAGGCTTGAAAATGACAGCTCAGAGGAGGGGGACAAGCTACTTTTAGGGCTTCTCACTCATTTATATTTTCTAGCTGAGGAATTTTCAGGCAGGATCAAAGTCACGGTCAGAGATAACTGATCGGACGGATTACATTTTATGGAGGTGTAATTTAGATGATTAAGATTTCAATGCAGTTTTTCGCTCATAAAAAGGGAATGGGTTCTACAAAGAACGGACGTGATTCTGAGTCAAAGAGACTTGGCGTAAAGAGAGCTGACGGTCAGTTCGTACTGGCTGGTAACATCCTCGTTCGTCAGAGAGGTACTCACATTCACCCAGGCGAGAACGTTAAGAAGGGTTCTGACGATACTCTGTTCGCAACAAGCGATGGTGTTGTAAGATTTGAAAGACTCGGTAGAGACCGCAAGAAGGTTTCGGTTTATCCCAAGGCTTAATTTTGTAACATATGACCCTGAGCCTTAGGCTTGGGGTCTTTTGTTGATTAATGACAACTAAATTTACGCATAATATCATTTATAAGGAGGTTTGATCATGTTTGTCGATCAGGCGAAGATCTATATAAAAGCCGGTGACGGCGGCGACGGTGCAGTTTCATTCCACCGTGAGAAATACGTTGCGGCAGGCGGTCCGGACGGCGGTGACGGCGGTAAGGGCGGAGATATTGTTTTCGTTGTTGACGACAATATCTCAAACCTTATAGATTTCAGATATAAGAGAAAATATGTTGCCGAAAAGGGACAGAACGGCGGCGGCAAAAACTGCTCAGGCAGAAATGCTCCCGACCTTGTGGTGAAAGTTCCTAGAGGCACTGTTGTTAAAGAAATAAAGAGCGGCAGGATACTTGCCGACCTTTCTACCGATGAGCCTGCTGTTATCGCTCACGGAGGCAAGGGTGGGCGTGGAAACGCTCATTTTGCCACTTCCACAAGGCAGATACCGAAGTTTGCAAAGCCGGGTTTCCGTGGTGACGAATATGAGGTCATGCTTGAACTCAAGCTTATTGCAGACGTAGGACTTGTGGGCTTCCCGAACGTGGGAAAATCCACGCTCATTTCTGTTGTTTCAGCGGCAAAGCCAAAGATAGCCAACTACCACTTCACTACCCTGACGCCTGTGCTTGGCGTTGTTAAGATAGAAGAGGGAAAATCTTTTGTTATGGCGGATATCCCAGGTCTTATCGAGGGTGCGAGCGAGGGCGTCGGTCTTGGTCACGAATTTCTCAGACACGTTGAAAGGTGCAGACTTATCGTTCACGTTATCGACGTTTCAGGCAGCGAGGGCAGAGATCCTATCGAGGATTTCAAGGCGATAAATCACGAGCTTGAAAACTTCTCAATGGAGCTTGCGGAAGCTCCGCAGATAGTTGCCGCAAACAAGAGCGATATGGCTACCCCTGAGCAGGTAGAAAGACTGAGAAACTATGTTGAGGATCAGGGACTTCTCTTCTATGAGATCTCTGCCGCTACCACAAAGGGTACAAAAGAGCTTATGTATGGCGTATGGGAGCGACTTTCTGTTCTTCCGCCTGTTAAGCAGTTTGAAGCTCAGCCGCTCACGCAGGAGGAGCTTGACGATAAGCTCATCTCAAAGAAAGACTTCCGTGTTACTGTGGAGGACGGCGTTTATTTCGTGGAAGCAGATTGGCTTCTTGACATACTCAGGACGGCTAATATGGACGACTACTCCTCACTGCAGTATTTCCAGAACGTACTCAGGACCAGCGGCATAATCGACAAGCTGGAAGAAATGGGTATCGAAGAGGGCGACACTGTTTCTATATTCGACTTTGAGTTTGAATATCTCAGATAGGAGGGAGCGTCACGGGAAAGCTTTCTGATATGGACGCTATGCAATACTCCCCTCTGGCACTGGCTTTTATCGGGGACGGCGTTTACGAGATAAGGGTAAGAGAAAAGCTTATCCTTGAAGCTAATATGCCTGCGGACAAGCTGCACAAGCTCACTGTTGAGAGGGTGTGTGCGGAATATCAGGCAAAGGCTGTTCACAAGTGGCTTGACGATGGGCTGCTTAACGAACAGGAAATGGATATTTTCAAAAGGGGCAGAAATGCAAAGGGCATAAATGCTCCGAAACATTCCACTGTGGGGGAATACCGCATGGCAACAGGTTTGGAATGTCTTTTCGGTTTTTTATATCTCACGGGGCGTGAGGAACGTATAGGTGAACTGTTCGAGGCAGCATGGTCTGTGGGCAGCATCAATGAATAATATTACATCAAGGAGTGAATCAAATGTCAGGTCATTCAAAATGGGAAAACATTAAAAGAAAAAAGGGTGCAACAGACGCTGCAAGAGCTAAGATATTTACAAAGATAGGCAGAGAGATCGCTGTTGTAGTTAAGCAGGGCGGTGCTGATCCTGCAGGTAACGCAAAGCTGAGAGATCTTATCGCAAAGGCTAAGTCAAACAACGTGCCTAACGATAATATCGATAGAATTATCAAAAAGGCAGCAGGCGACGGCGACAAGAACAGCTATGAGTCAATGGTATACGAGGGCTACGGTCCAAGCGGTGTTGCTGTTATCGTTGAGTGCCTTACAGACAACAAGAACAGAACAGCAGGCGATATCCGTCACTTCTTCGACAAGTTCGGTGGAAACATGGGTACATCAGGCTGTGTATCTTTCATGTTCTCTGATGTTGGTACTGTTGTTATGGAGAACAATGGTGCTGACGAGGACAAGATAATGGAGGACTGCTTTGAGGCAGGCGCTGACGATTTCAACGTTGATGACGATGTTATCGAGATATCATGCGACCCTAATCAGGTTTCTTCTGTAAGAGAAACTCTTGAGGGAATGGGTTACAAGGTACTTTCTGCTGAGGCTGAGAAAGTTCCTTCAAACTACACAACTATCGAAGACGAGGACGCTATCAAGAAGATGGGTCTGCTTCTTGAGCATCTTGAGGACGATGACGACGTTCAGAACGTTTACCACAACTGGGAGAATATGCCGGTTGAAGAGGAAGAATAATCAGGAAGATTTCTGACACTTTACTATTGACATTTACATATAATGTGGTATAATAGAATTAGAAAGATTTATTCTTTTAATAGGGGTTGCGAATCCGTCTAAAATCGCTTTAATAGAGGTCACAGAGCCTTTAAAAATACTGTTTTAATAGGGGTTGCGAATCCGTCTAAAATCGCTTTAATAGGTATTTAAAGGGTCAATTTGTTTTGACCCTTTATTTTTTGTATGGAGATGTATGAACGTGCAGAAGTGGAAAATAATAAACAAGGATTACCTTGACTATCTGAGAGAAAATTATGAGTCGAGGATACCAAGGACAGACTACGGAAATGATAAGCTGAAGCCGTTCTTTGGAGAGCTTATGCGTGTGGGTGACCTTGCATATGTGACGCAGGTATCTTCTGCAAAGCCAAGACACAATAAAATAAAGGCAAATATAGATTTTCAGAAAATAATACATAATGACGTGCTTATAGCTGTTGTAAATCTTAATTATATGTTCCCTGTGCCTGTGTCTGAAATGACAGACCTTGAATACGGAAAAATCGAGGAGTATGTTGATTTCAAAAATGATACTGCCAAAAGCAAATACATTGACCTTCTGAAAAGAGAAATGAAATATATCAAAGAACTTCCTCTTGAAAACAATGCACGCTCATTGTATGCTCTCAAATATGACAAGCCTGAACACGTAATATCAAAGCGTTGTTTTGATTTCAAAACATTGGAAAATGGTGCGCATAAATGGACGGAGAAGCTCATAAAATAATCATGCAGATATGGGGGACTGACGCTTGCAGGGCGGCAGTCCTTTTTAAGCTTTAAACGACGATTTTTCGGGGATTTTCGTGTTAAAATCGCTGAAAATCCTTGCAGCTTTGCGGTGCTGTTTGTAAGTTGTGCTATTGACATAAAAGGGGTTATAGTATATAATAATCGTATGTGTAGATATTGCCCTGAAAAGATAAAAAATACAGATAATGGGCGATAAGGAAGAAGCAGAAAATGATAGGAGGAAACTTATGAACAAGATTTTTTGTTCTGCTCTGACAGCCGTTGTTGCAGGTGCTATGCTTACAGGCTGTGCCATGCCTTGGGAAAAGGGTGCTGATGACGACGTTGCCCCTGGTGGTTATTCCTATACGGCTGACTCAAATTCAGAACAGAAACAAGCTTATCGCTGGCTCATAGAGCCGACTATAAACGCCGATAATATCATTTCTTTTGACGGAAGTCAGGTCGACCCTAACAACGAAAAGAACACAGCTTATGCCAACTATTCTGTTATCAGACAGAATGGCAAATATGGCATTATAGACTACAGCGGAAACATGGTAGTGCCTGCGGAATATGACGATTACTACACCTGCTGGTGCGGAGAGGTCACGCTTTTCAATATTATAAATGAAAAGAATGATGAATATGAGTATTGCAGTATCGACAGCTCGAATCAGGTAGTATACTATGCGGCGGAACATCATGACAGCTCACCGAAATATTACTGGAACAGCAATGAGGAAAAGATCTATGTAAAGGACGCTGACGAAGAACAGGGCGAAGAATACACTGGCAAAAAGGCTGTTGTGGTATGTGAAGCTGACGTGAAAAAGTCTGACAATGGTTTTTATGACATTTCTCCTGTGAGCGAACCGCTTTACGGGCTTGCTAAAAAGGACAAGCTTATACTTGATATGCAGTACACTGATTTCTATGCCCCTGCATACAAAGGCGCAGGACTTACCTGCATCGCCTTTGAGAACGATGAAGGCAAGTGGGGATATGTTGGTTCTGACGGCAAGACTATAATCGACTTCAAGTGCGACGGTGACATGAGTGCCTATTGCGGAAAGGTGATAGATGACGAGATGGCAGTTCATCCTTATCTTTTCACTGACGATTATCTGCCGGTATCCATAGATTCATCATATGGTTATTATGACATAGACGGCAACTGTATCGTAAAGCCAGGCGAGTTCGATCAGGCAAGACCTGCTCACAACGGCAAGGCATGGGTAATGAAGTCTGGAAAATGGGGCGTTATAGCATTCGGTGACGCACCTGTGGAGGAGGACTCATCAGAGGAAGAGACCACCACAACTACGACCACCACAAGCTACATCACCACGACCACAACTTCAACGACCACCAAAACAACTTCGGTTTCAACAGAAACGAAAAAAGCAACTGAAACTACTCCATCTTTGACACAGCCAAGTGAAACCACTGAGGTGTCAACGAACACGGAAACTGTTACAGAAACAGTAACGGAGCCTGTTACGGAAACTGATCCGCCTGCTCCTGAGCCTGAGCCTGAACCGACACCTGAACAATAATACAAATATAGAAAGCCCTGCATTAGCAGGGTTTTTTTGTATAACAAAAAAATAATATTAAAAACGCACAAACCATGCAGGGGACGGCGCCCCTATATTTTTGCACATAAAAAGCCCTACCGAAGCAGAGCTTTTCTTTTTACTGGTTATATATCTCTTTCCTGAGAAGTGCTTTGCAGGCTTCAAAATCCACTTCGAGAATTGATTGACCGTCAGATGATGTGCCATATGAATAGGAATCATCATCAGGTATTCTCATGGACTTTATCTCGTAATTCATGGAGAATATCGCCTTATAGGTAAGAGCAAAAAGCTGTGTCTGGGACATATTGGTTGTAAGATGTGACATTGATGCTTTTGCGAACTTGTCTATAGTCAGCGGATCTGAGCTTTTCGCCTTTTCGATTATCTTTGTGATAACTGTTCTCTGGCGTTCTGTTCGCTGGAAATCTGCGTTGCCAACATATCTAAGTCTTGCATAGGCGAGTGCCTGATTGCCGTTTACATGGAGCTTCTTTCCGCCCTTATCAAGATAGTCTGTACCCTTTTTATTTCCAAGAAGCTTGTTTTGCTCTGCCATTGGAGGCTTCATGCCCTCGGCCTCTTCGTCGGAAATGTCAAGCTCGATACCGCCAACTGCGTCAACGATATCAACGAATGACAGAAAGTCGATATAAACATAATCGTCAACGGCAATATCAAAATTATACTCTATGGTATCCATAAGAAGCTCTGCACCGCCGTAAACATACGCTGCATTGAGCTTTGACCATGTGTCTATATCATTTCCGTCAGCGTCAATGCCCTTGATATTCACATACATATCACGCATGAAAGAGGTCATTGTTATCTCTTTTGTGGTGCTGTTAATGGAGAGAAGTATCATAGAGTCTGTTCTGCCACGCTCGTCAGCGTTTCTTGTATCAGAGCCTATAAGCAGGATATTTCGTACATCAGAGCTGTTCATAGAAGCGTCTGTGTTCGTTCGCTGACCTCTTTGCACCTTGTTCACCATGCCTATGTATCGCCATATAAGCACGTTCGCCAATATGAAAACCACCAAAAGTATGATGATAAGCACCTTGAAAAATGTTTTTATAGGGTGTCTTTTTTTATTTTCCACTTTGTTTTTACCTTTTTTGTTCGTCTGACCGTTACGGCTTTTATTGTTTTTGCCAAATTGCAGGTCATTATTTCGTCTTTGGGCTGAGGTCTTGTTGCTTTTTGCTGACTTGCCTGAACCTCTCTGCTTGCTCTGTCTGTTCTGTGGACGTGACGTTTGTCTGCTCTGTGTCTGCCGTCTTGGAGTGCTTTCTCTGTATGAGCCTGCATAGTCTGATGATGAACGGCTTCCCTGCCCGTATGGCTGAGCTGTACCCTGTGTATTATCATCAGGGTAGCCAGCGTCATAGTAATCGTCAAAGTCGTTCACGCCCTCGTCTATTTGCTGAACACGCTGTCCGCCAGCACCGCTTATGCGGTTGAACTCGTCAAGCTGTCGCTGATATTCCTGTTCATAGTAGTCCTGAGGCTTATTATCGTTTGTGTAGTTTTGTTGTCTGTCTTTATTAGCCACCTGACTGCACCTCCGTTCATTTTTACAATACCAATATTATAGTACATATCAGGCTTATTGTCAATGACAGAAAAAAAAGGCGGAGCTTTTTCTGACCCGCCCCCTGTCAAGTAGACAGCGCAAA